>JASHYF010000115.1 GCA_030043235.1 Solirubrobacteraceae bacterium
GCCGTCGATGCGGGCGACCTCCTCGACCAGGTCGATCTCGCGCGTGACGTCGTCGCGGCGCAGCGCCGGCACGGTCACCTCCAGCCCGTCCTCGCGGCGCACGTTCGCGAAGTCGAGGGCGCCGAGGATCTCGGCCTGGCGTGCAATGGGCACCGGCACGCCGAGGATCGCGCGCACGCGCTCCTCGCGCAATCTGATCGTCGCCGGCGGGTGCGAGCGCTGCCACCGCTCGCCGCCTACGTCGATCGTCCCGGGCGCGAGCCGCGCTCCGCACAGCTCGAGCATCAGGGCGGTGGCGATCGCCTGCGCGTGCATGCACTGCTCGGGCTGCAGGCCCTTCTCGAAGCGCGAGGACGCCTCGCTGCGCAGTCCGAGCATCAACGAGCTGCGGTGGATGTTCGGCCCGATCCAGCTCGCGACCTCCAGCAGCACGCGGCGCGTGTCCGGCTGCACCTCCGAGCGCGCGCCGCCCATCAGCCCCGCGATCGACGTGGGGCCCTCGGCGTCGTCGATCACGACCATCTCGCCGTCCAGCGTGCGCGTCTGGCCGTCGAGCGTCTGCACGCGCTCGCCGTCGTGCGCGCGGCGCACCGTCAGGCGCGCACCGGCCACGCGGTCCAGGTCGAACGCGTGCAGGGGCTGTGCGCTCAGCAGCATCGCGTAGTTGGTTATGTCGACCACGTTGTTGATCGGGCGCTGGCCCGCGGCGCTCAGCCGCGCCTTCAACCACGGCGGCGAGGGGGCGATCGTCACGTCGTCGAACACGCGCGCGGTGAAGCGCGGGCACAAATCGGGGCACTCCACGCTCACCTCCGCGCCCGCCACCGGCCCGTCCGCCTGCGCCCCCGAAGGGGGTGTGCCGGCATCCGCGCTCCATGGCGCCTGCGCCAGCGGCGCGCCGCTCGCCGCGTGGAGCTCGCGTGCCACACCGTACACGCCAAGGCAGTCGGGCCGGTTGGGCGTGATCTCGAGCTCGAGCACATCCATACCGATCGGGAGCACGTCCGCAAGCGGGGTGCCGGGGCGGGGCGCCGCGCCGGAACGGCGCGGTCCCGCGTCGAGCGTCTGGCCATCGAGCACGAGGATCCCCTGCGAGCTCGAGCTGAGCTGGAGCTCGGACTCCGACAGGATCATGCCTTCCGAGACCACGCCGCGCAGCTTCGCCTGGCGGAGCTTCGTCCCGTCCGGCATCGCCGCGCCGGGGCGCGCCACCGCGACCGTCTGGCCGGCGGCGGCGTTCGGTGCCCCGCACACGATCGTTACCGGCCGTTCGTCGCTGGCGCCGACGTCGACCGTGCACACCTTCAGCCTGTCGGCGTCGGGGTGCTGCTCTGAAGCGAGCACGCGCCCGACGACGAAGCCCTCGGCCGAGGGCACGCCGTGGCGGTGGATCGCCTCGACCTTCGTGCCGGTCATCGTCAGGCGCTCCTCGACCCCCTCGACGTCGAGGTCAGGGTCGCAGTATTCGCGCAGCCAGGGAAGCGGGACCCTCATCGCTCGTCCTCCGCCGCACGCCAGCACGGGCACGTAGGCCAAGCTGGACAAGGACGCAGGGAGCGTGGCGTGCTGGCCGAAACGGGGATGCGAGCGAAGCGAGCGTCTCCCGGCTTCGGTACGCGAGCGACCGAGGACGCAGATCCAGCGCCGGCATACGTGCTCGTGCTCATCAGAACTGCTCCAGGAAGCGCAAGTCGTTTTCGAAGCAGAGGCGCAGGTCGGGGATGCCGTGCTTGAGCATGGCGATGCGCTCGACGCCCATGCCGAAGGCGAAGCCTTGCACCTTCTCGGGGTCATAGCCGGGAGCGTTGGCGGGCGTGGTGGGGACGTACTCGTACACGTTGGGGTCCACCTCGCCGGCGCCCAGCACCTCCAGCCAGCCCTCGCCCTTGCACAGATAGCAGCGCGAGCCGTCAGCGAGGAAGCCGCGGCCGGAGCAGTGAAAGCAGGACACGTCCACCTCCACGCTCGGCTCGGTGAAGGGGAAGAAGTGCGGGCGCAGGCGCACCTCGCGCTCTTCGCCGAACATCTCGCGCGCGAACACGAGCAGCGTGCCCTTGAGATCGCCGAGGGTGATGTCCTCGTCGACCGCCAGCCCCTCGATCTGGTGAAACTGCGGGGTGTGCGTGGCGTCGGAGTCCGGGCGGTACACGCGGCCGGGGATCACCACGTACAGCGGCGGCGGATGCGCCTCCATCGCACGCACCTGCATCGGTGAGGTGTGCGTCCTCAGCACGAGCTCGCTCTGCGGGGAGGCGGCCGGGCGGGTGGGGTTCTCTGCCACCACGTAGAACGTGTCCGTGCGCGCCCGCGCGGGGTGCGTGGGGCTGTGGTTGAGCGCGTCGAAGTTGTAATGGACCGTCTCCACCTCCGGGCCTTCCATGACGGTGAAGCCGAGGCCGAGGAAGACGTCTTCGAGCTCGCGGCGGGTGGAGGTGAGCACGTGCAGGCGGCCGATCGGCTGCGGCGGCGCGCCGGGCAGCGTGACGTCGACACGGTCGGCCTGCAGGCGCGCCTGCAGCTCCTCGCCGGCGAGCTCGCCTGCGCGCGCCTGGATCTGCTCCTCCAGCGCACGGCGCGCCTCGTTCGCCGCCTTGCCCACCGCCCCGCGCTGCTCGGGCGCCAGCTCGGCCACCGCCCGCAGCATCTGCGGCAGCTCGGCCTTGCGGCCGAGATAGCGCACGCGCAGCTCCTCGAGCGCCTCCACGGAGCCGGCGGCCGCGATCGCCCCCCCGGCCTCCTCGCGCAGCGCCTGAACGCGATCGATCATGACGCGGGGACCGTATCGTTGGGGCGGGCGGGACAACAGTACGGCCGGCGGGTGATCTCGTACAGCGCCACCGTGGCGGCCATCGCCGCGTTCAGCGAGTCCACCTTCGATGACGACGCGCCCACGATGGGGATGCGCGCGCTGCGCTCGCACGCCGCCACGACCTCGGCGGGCAACCCGTCGCGCTCGGCGCCGATCAGCAGCGTCAGCGGCTGTGCCTGCACGCTCGCCGCGACGCCGCCGCGAACGGCGAGGCTCGCGTCGCCGGGACCCCGCAGGGGCTCGGGCGCATCCGCAAGCAACGCCACGCGTTCGCCCGGCAACTCGCCCACCCCGGACACGCGCGCGAGCGCCACGCTGAAGATCGCGCCCATGCTCGCGCGCACGGCCTTCGCGGAATGCGGGTCCGCGCACCCGCGCCCGAGGGCCACGCAGGAGGCGCCGAACGCGTGCGCCGAGCGCAGCACCGCGCCGACGTTGCCCGGGTCGCCGACGCCGTGCAGGTACACGCACAGCGGGCCGGCCGGGGCGCACCAACGCTGCTCGTAGACGGCCATCACGCGTGAGCCGGAGCCGAGCGCGGACACGCTCGCGAGCGCGGAGCGCTCGACATCGTAAAAATCGTCCCCTCCCAGGCCCGAGCCCGTCACACGGTAGCCCGCGAGCGCCCGGCGCCCCGCCCGCGCTGCCGCCTCCACGAGATCCTCGCCCTCGGCCAGGAACGTGCCACTGCGCGCGCGCTCGCGCCTGGTGTGCAGGCGGCGCACGGCCTTCAGGCGGGGGTTCTGCGGTGATGCGATCTGGCTCACGTGGGTGCTGGGGATGTTTGGTTTGCGATCTTCTCGATTGGCGGGCGGACGGCTTGGAACAAAAAAGGGCGCCGTCCCTGTCAGGAGCGGCGCCCGGGAGGCTTCGAGTCGGCGGTCTGCGCTCAGCCGGCCGACGCCTCGCGGGCGACCTCGGCAAAACGTCGGAACGTGTCGGCGTCGCGCACGGCGATGTCGGCGAGCACCTTGCGGTCGAGCTGAACGCCGGCCAGCGACAGGCCGTGCATGAGCTGGGAGTAGCTCATGCCGTTGGCGCGCGCGGCGGCGTTGATGCGGGTGATCCACAGGCGGCGGAAGTCGCGCTTGCGGTTGCGCCGGTCGCGGTAGGCGTACGCATCCGCCTTCATCAGCGCCTCCTTGGCGCGGCGATAGTTGGAGTGCGCCTCGCCGCGGAAGCCCTTCGTGAGCGCGAGCGTCGCGCGGCGCTTCTTGCGCGCACCAACCGAGCGCTTGACTCTCATTTGCGCACTCCAAGCAGCCGCTTGACCCGCGGCACGTCCTCACCGGAGAGCAGCGCCGGCGCGCCGAGCTCGCGCTTGTGTTTGGCGGACTTCTTCTCGAGGATGTGACTGGTGAAGGCGTGCCGGGCGCGCACCTTGCCGCCGGCGGTCACCTTGAAGCGCTTCTTCGCGCCGGAGTGCGTCTTCATCTTGGGCATCTGGGATCGAAGATCGAGGGGCACGGCTTGTCGGGGGCACACCAGCCCGAAGGGCCGGGTCGGCCGACCGCGCCACCGTCGCGCTGAGGATTATGGCACGGCTGGCCGCGCGGCCCGGGCACGAACGCGCTTCGCCTCTCCCTGAGCCGTCTGCACCGTCGGCGCCTGCTCGAGCGCGGCCGGCTCCGACGGCGCCTGCTGCGAGGCCGTCTGCCCGGCGATCGCCTGCTCGGGCTCACCCACCGCGGCGGGCGCAGCGGCGGGCTCACCCACCGCGGCGGGCGCAGCGGCGGGCTCTCCCACC
>JASHYF010000116.1 GCA_030043235.1 Solirubrobacteraceae bacterium
GGCAACAAGGCCACCAGGGCCGTGCTGCGCGCGTGCAAGGAGCTGGCGCCGTGGGTGTGGCACAGCCCCGTCAACTACCCCTACGGGCTCGTCCTGTTCGACTGCGCGGGGGACGCCAAGGCGCTCGCCGCGAGCCCCTGAGTGAGGCGCGGATCACCCCACAGCCCCACAGCCCCACAGCTTCACAGCCCCACAGCTTCACAGCTCCACAGCTCCACAGCTTCACAGCTTCACAGCCGCGACTACCACTCGAGCGAACGGATCGCGCGCGACGATGCCGTCGAAGCGGCGGAAGTCTCGATCGTGCGTGACGATCGCCCGTACCCCGTGGCGACGCATGAGCGCGAGGATGTGCGAGTCGGTGACCAAGCCTCCTCGCGCGCCCTGCTCGCGAGCGCTCCCTTGGAGGGCATCCCAGAAGAGCTCGTCCTCGCCCGGCGAGAAGACATGCTCGCGGGCGAGCAGATCGCCGACCATGGCAAGCGCCTCGCCGGACGAGAGAGGCTGTGGAAAGACGCTCTCTCGCGTGGCGATTCGCAGGAAAGCCATCACCACCGGCCGGAAGAGGTAGACCACCTCGGGTCCGCCGGCCAGCTCGGACAGCGCCCGGCGAGCGGCCTCGTGGCGAGCGTCGTCGGCGTTGGCCGCGTACAGCAGGATGTTTGCGTCCAGCGCGACGCTCACCGGCCGAGCCGATCGAGGTACTCCCTGTCCAGCAGCCGACCCAGCGCCTCCCGATCCTCGAGATCGACCAGCGGCTTGCCCATGTGCCTGGCTGGCCACCGCAGCGGAGCCGCAGAACGCGCTGGCTTCTCCTTCAGGCCAGCGGCAAGCAGCTCCGACGCGAGCTGGCAGCTGTCGCCGCTACGCCGCGACCGACAGCTCGCGGTGGAAAGCCCGCGCGAACAGCTCTCGCTCGCGCCCCACCGCCCAGCGCGGCACCGCCGACTCGCCGTCGGAGATCAGGCGCATCTCCACCGCGCCGTTGTGCAGGGCGAGCGTGGTCGCGCGCACGAGCTGGTCGCGTGAGCGCTCGAGGTCCTCGGCCAGGCGCAGGAGCGTCGCGCAACGGTCCAGGCGCTCCGCGTCGCCAGGTCCGAACAGCGGCGCCATCGGCCCGGGCACGGGCATGCCCTTGCGGTGGTAGCGCGCGGCCTGGGCGATGATCGCCGTCTCCACCGGCGCGAAGCCCGGCAGGCTGCCGTTGAGGATCAAGTAGCGCGAGTGCTTGTGATGGTCGTCGTAGTCGATCGACATGCCGACGTCGTGGAGCATGCACGCCGCCCACAGCAGTTCGCGCTCGCGCGGGTCGCCCTCGTGCAGCCCCAGCCGCGCGAGCTCGTCGAACATGCCCAGCGCGAGCGCAGCCACGTGCTCGGTGTGCCCGGCGTCCACCTGGTGCTGCGCAGCCATGTTCAGCACGCTCGCCCGGCGTACGTCCGCGAACAGCGGCTCCGGCCCGAGCGCCCGTCCGGGCTCCGGCCCCGGGGGCGCCGCGAGCGCGCCCGGGGCCCCCGCCACGGCGCCCGGGGTGAGCAGCCGCTCGAAGAACACGCCCTCGCGCAGGCCCGCCTCGGTCGTCTCCAGCGCGTCGTACTCGCCGGCGTGCAGGACGCCCTGCACCACCACCGCGCCCGCGAGGATCAGGTCCGCGCGCGCGGGCTTGATGCCCGGCACGCTCGCGCGCTCGGACGCCGGCAGCGCGGCCAGGCGCGCGACCAGCTCATCGAGCGCAGCGCGCTTGACCAGCATGCCCTGCACCCCGTTCGACGGCAGGCCCGCGGCACGCTGGGCGGCGGCGGCGAGGTTGCGCACGGTGCCGCCCGTGCCCACCAGGCGTCGCGCGCCCCCGTGCGCAGCGTCCTTCGCCAGCCAGCCCGCATCGGCGAGCCGGCCCGCCACGTGCTCGCGCAGCTCCTCCAGCTGCCTGCGCTTGGCGGGGCCGTTGGGCGGCAGGAAGCGCTCGCTCATGCGCACCGTGCCTAGCGGCCACGAGCCCGTCTTGCAGATCTGCCGCCCGGCCACGCGCACCAGCTGCAGCGAGCCGCCACCCAGGTCGAGCACGCTCCCGTCCTCGAGCGTCGTCGAGTTGACCGCCGCGAGATACGCATAGCGAGCCTCCTCCTCGCGGCTCAACACCCGGATCGGCATGCCCAGGCACGCGCGCGCGCGGACGAGGAAGCTCTCCGCGTTCTCCGCGTCACGGATCGCGCTCGTCGCCACCGCATCGACCGCGTCCTCGCCCAGCCCGGCCGCGCGACAGAAGTGGGCGAACACGTCGAGCGTGGCCAGCGCGCGCTCCATCGGCTCCTCGCCAAGGCTCCCGCTCGCCATCAGCCCTTCGCCGATGCGCACCGGCTCGTAGATCTCATCGGTGCGCTTCCACCAGCCCGCGCCCGCCATGAACACGACCAGCCGGAAGGAGTTCGATCCGAGGTCAACGACCGCGAGTCGCTCGCCTACCTGCATGTGCTCAGCGTATTCACCGCGCCGGAAGGTCCCGCGAGCGCGCTCCCGTCGCGCGCGCCGCTCAGCTCTGGCGTGCGTGCGCGAGCACGTTCCCGTCGCGCGCGGCTCAGCTCTGGCGTGCGTGCGCGAGCACGCTCCCGTCGCGGGCGCCGCTCAGCTCGGCGTGCTCGCGCGAGCGCGCTTGCTCGCAT
>JASHYF010000117.1 GCA_030043235.1 Solirubrobacteraceae bacterium
ACCTGGTGGGCCTGGCTCACGAGCGGGCGGAACTTCCTGGGCGTCTCGAGGTTGATCATCGTTGCGGGCGCTCACACGAGCAGGGCGCCCTCCATCACGCCCACCGCGCGCAGGTCGCGATACCAGCGCTCCACCGGGTGCTCCTTCACGTAGCCGTGGCCGCCGAGCAGCTGCACGCCTTCGGAGCCGATGCGCGCTCCCTTCTCCGCGCACTGCCGCCGCGCGAGCGCGCTCTCGCGCGCGAAGCTCTTGCCGGTGTCCGCGCGGCCCGCCGCGCGGTAGGTGAGCAGGCGCATGCCCTCGAGCTCGATGTCGATGTCCGCCACCGCGAACGCCACCGCCTGGCGGTTGGAGATCGGCTCGCCGAACGCGATCCGCTCGTTGACGTACGGGATCACGTAGTCCAGCACCGCCTGCGCGGCGCCGACCGCCAGCGCGCACCACGCGATCCGCGAGCGGTGCACGCACTCGCGGTAGACCTCCGGGCGCCCTTCGCCGAGCAGCGCCCCCGCGGGCACGCGCACGTCCTCGAGGATCAGCTGGCCGGTGGCGGCCGCCCGCAGCCCCATCGCCGGCTCGGGCTCGGTGAAAACGCCGGCCGTCGAGGACTCGACGAGGAACAGCGCCGGCCCGAGGCCGCCGGCGTCGGCGGCGATCACGAACAGCTCGTCCTCGGCCGCCCGCGGCACGAGCGCCTTGCGCCCGCTGATGATCCATTCGCCTTCCTCGCGGCGCGCGCGGGTGTCGAGCTTCAGCGGGTCGAACAGCGGCCGCGGCTCCACCAGCGCGAGCGCCGCCGCGACGGGGCTCTCCCCCTCCGGGGACGCATCGTCATCCGCCTTCGACGACGATGCGGAGGTGGATGCGCCGGTGAACGCCGGCAGGTACGTGGACTGCTGCTCGGCGTCCCCCCACAGGCCCAGCGCGCACGCCACCGCGCCGGGGGCGAGCGCGGCGAGGGCGATGCCGACGTCGCCGTGGGCGAGCGCCTCGCAGGCGAGCACGCTCGTCACCGCCGAGCGCTCCGCCATGATCCCGCCGATCTCCTCGGGCACCCCCAGCGTCGTCAGCCCCAGCTCGCTCGCCTGCGCGAGGAGCTCCGCGGGCGCCGCGCACGCGCTGTCGGCCGCCGGCGCCGCGGGGCGGACCTGCTCGGCGGCGAACGCCCCGATCGCCTCGCGCAGCATCTGCTGCTCCTCCTCGAGCGTGAGGTCGAACAGGTCCGAGGAGCGGGCGTGCGCCTGGCGGGCCGGGCGGGTGAGCTTGGTGGCGGCGCTGAAGCTGCGGCTGGTGGCCCCCACCGCGCGGAAGCCGCGGCGCGTGCCCCGATACACCCACCGCTCGAAGCGCTTGCGCTGCCCCATCCGGTCGAGCAGCTCCGAGCCCGCCAGCCTGTTCAGCGCCCGCAGGCCGAGCCCCATGCTGCGTTCGGCGGTGCTCACGGAGCCGTCTCCTCGCGGCCCGCCGGGTGCTCCGGCGGCGCGATGCAGCCGTCGAGGTGATCCGTACCGGCGGCCGCGTCGCGCACGCCGAAGCGCACGCCCTCCGCTTCGGTGACGCTCGCGAACGCGACGCTCGCCGGCAGCAGGATCGGACGGCGGAAGCTCGCGTCGATGGCGAACGCCCCGGAGGAGGGGATGCTCCCGCCGCGGGTGAGCGCGGCGAGGCAGCGGGCCTTCGTCCACATCCCGTGGGCGATCGCCCGCGGGAAGCCGAGCGCCCGCGCGCTCAGCGGGTGCAGGTGTATCGGGTTGCGATCCCCCGACACCGCCGCGTAGCGCCTGCCGAGGTCGGCGGGCAGCTGCCACAGCTCGCGGGCTTCCGGCGCGTCCTCGCCGGCGCCGGCCTCCGCCTCCCGCTCCCCCTCCGGGGAGGATGCGAGCGTCCTGGAGCCGCCATCCTCGGCATCGCCCTCCCGCTGCCCCGCCGGGGACGATGCCGGGCCGGGTCGGCCGGCGCCAGCTTCGCGGTGGAGCATCGTGCTGTGCTCCTCCCACACGAGCTCGTAGCCCACCGACGCCTCGGACACCAGCGTGAACGTCCGCCCGCGCCGGTGCGCCTGCAGCGGGGTGGCGCGGACGCGCAGCTCGAAGCGCTCGCCCGCCCGCAGCGGCCGGCGCTGCACGATCCGGTTGGCGACGTGCACGAGCCCGACGGCGGCGAACGGGAACGACGGGTCGGCCATCAGCGCGAGGTGGAGCGGGAACGCGAGCACGTGGACGAACGTCGCCGGCAGCTCGTCGCTCGGCTCGAACGCGCACACCTCGGCGTACCGGTCGACCCGCGCGCGGCCGGCGCGGACCTGCGCGAGCGTCAGCGCGACGTCGGGGATCTCCCCGCCGCCGCCGCCCACCCACGGCAGGCGCGAGGCGCCGGGCAGCAGCGGGGCGAGCGCGCGGGCGTACAGCGGGAGGATGCGCGGCGTCTCGTGGAGCTCGCGCGTGGTCATCACGCCCCCAACAGGTTCTGGCCGCACACGCGCACGACGTTGCCGTTCACGGCCCCCGACGCGGGGCTCGCGAACCAGGCGATCGTCTCCGCGACGTCGATCGGGAGGCCGCCCTGGGCGAGGCTGTTCATGCGCCGGCCGGCTTCGCGGATGGCGATCGGCATGCGCGCGGTCATCTGCGTTTCGATGAAGCCGGGGGCCACGGCGTTGATCGTCGCGCCGCGCCCGGCGAGCTCGGGCGCGAGCGCCTGCACCCTGCCGATCACCCCCGCCTTGGAGGTCGCGTAGTTGGTCTGGCCGGCGTTCCCGGCGATGCCGCTCATCGAGGACACGCACACGATGCGCCCGTGCTCGTTCACCGTCCCCGCCGCCAGGAGCGCCTCGTCGATGCGCTCCTGGCTGCAGAGGTTGATGTCCATCAGCTCGCTCCAGCGCTCGGCGGGCATCTTCGCGAGCGTGCGGTCGCGGGTGACCCCGGCGTTGTGGACGACCACGTCGAGCCCGCCCGCGAAGCGCTCGGCGAGCGCCGCGGGGGTCTCGGGGGCGGTGACGTCGAGCGCGATCGCCTCGCCCCCCAGCCGCGCGGCGACGGCCTCGAGCTCGGAGGAGAGCGCGGGGACGTCGAGACCGACGACGCGGGCGCCGTCGCGGGCGAGCGTCGTGGCGATCGCCTCGCCGATGCCGCGGGAGGCGCCCGTCACGAGCGCGACACGCCCGTCGAGCGGCCGCTCCCAGTCGATCGGTCCGGGCAGCGCGACGGCGGGGCGCTCGATGCGGATCACCTGCCCGGAGACGTACGCGGAGCGCGGCGAGAGCAGGAAGCGCAGGGTGGAGGCGATCGCGTCCTCCGCGCCGGCGCCCACGAGCACCAGCTGGACGGTGGAGCCGCCGCCGATCTCCTTGCCGAGCGAGCGCGTGAAGCCCTCGAGCGCGCGCTGCGCCGTCCGCTCGCGCACGGACTCGCAGTCGCGCATCGGCGTCCCCAGCACGACCACCCGCCCGCAGCGCTCCACGCGGCGGACGGTGTCGTGGAAGAAGGCGTGCAGGGCGACGAGCTCGGCGGAGTCGGCGATGCCGCTGGCGTCGAACACGAGCGCCTTCAGCCGCCGCTCCCCCTCCGGGGACGATGCGCCGGGGGCCTGCCCGTCGAAGACGGTGGCATCGAGCCCGGCTCCAGCGACGATCGCACGGACGCGCTCCTCCTCCGGGGACGATGCGCCGGGGCCGACGGCGAGCTCGCAGCGAGCTTCGCCGAGGACGGCGACGAGCGGCTCGAGCAGATGCCCGCCGGGTGCCCCCCCGAGCAGCACCCGCCCGCGGATCACCGGGTCGCCGGGCCGGTGGCGCTCGAGGACGACGGGACGGGGCAACCCGACGCGGCGCGCGAGCGCCCCGCCGGGACGCGAGTTCACGAGCGCGGCGTAGCGGTCGCTCATGCCCGCGCCCCGCCGTTGCCCTCGTCGCCGCCCGCGCCGCCCGCGCCGCCATCGCCGGCGCTCTCGAGGATCGCCACCACGCCCTGTCCCGCCGCCGCGCACACGCTCACCACGCCGCGGCCGCCGCCGCGCTCGTGCAGCGCCTTCGCGAGCGACGCCACGATCCGTCCCCCGGTGGCGGCGAACGGGTGTCCGGCGGCGAGCGAGCCGCCGTTGACGTTCAGCCGCTCGCGGTCGATCGTTCCGAGCGGCTCCTCGCGTCCGAGGCGCTCGCGGCAGAAGTCCGGGTCCTCCCACGCGCGCAGCGTGCACAGCACCTGGGCGGCGAACGCCTCGTGGATCTCGTAGAGGTCGAAGTCGCCGAGGCCGAGCCCGGCGCGGTCGAGCATCCTCGGCATGGCGTACGCGGGGGCCATCAGCAGTCCCTCGGGCGGGCCGGCGCCGTTGCCGCCCACGTGGTCGATCGCGGCCGTCTGGGCGTGGGTGACGAAGGCGAGCACCGGCAGCCCGCGCTCGCGCGCCCACTCCTCGCTGGCGAGGAGCACTGCGGAGGCGCCGTCGCTGAGCGGGGTGGAGTTGCCGGCGGTCATCGTCCCCTCCGCGCCGCCGAACACGGGACGGAGCTTGGCGAGCTTCTCGGGGGTGGAGTCCGCCCGCAGGTTCTGGTCGCGCTCGAGACCCAGATAGGGGGTGACGAGGTCGTCGAAGAAGCCGCGCTCGTAGGCGGCGGCGAGGCGCCGGTGGCTGCGCGCGGCAAGCTCGTCCTGCTCGGCGCGGGCGATGCCCCACTCGGAGGCCATCAGCGCGCAGTGCTCGCCCATCGACAGTCCCGTGCGGGGCTCGGCGTTGCGGGGGATCTCGGGGACGATCTGCCGCGGGCGAAGGCGGGCGAGCGTCCGCAGGCGGCCCCTCGCGTCGTGGGTGCGGTTGAGCTCGAGCAGCAGCTTGCGCAGGTCCTCGCCCAGCGCCAGCGGGGCGTCCGAGGTGGTGTCGGCGCCGCCGGCGATGCCCGCGTCGATCTGGGAGAGGGCGATCTTGTTCGCCACCAGCACCGCCGCCTCCAGGCCCGTCCCGCACGCCTGCTGGACGTCGTAGCCGGGCGTCTGCGGAGCCAGGCGGGTGCTCAGCACCGCTTCCCGCGTGAGGTCGCGGTCGCGGGGGTGCTTCAGCACGGCGCCGGCGGCGACCTCGCCGAGCAGCTCTCCCTCCAGCCCGAAACGCTCGACGAGCCCGTCGAGGGCGGCGGTGAGCATGTCGTGGTTGGAGGCTTCCGCGTAGGAGCCGTTCGAGCGGGCGAACGGGATGCGGTTGCCGCCGAGGACGGCCACACGGCGGGCGTTCATCGCCGCGCGCTCCCCGTCCCCGGTTCGATCCCCGGCTCGAACGCCGCGATCAACAGCTCGGCGGTGTCCTCTGCGGTGATTGCTTCGCTGTGGAGCCACCAGCGGACGAGCGCCTCGGCCGCTCCCAGCAGCGCGATCGACAGGGCTTCGACGTGCAGGGAGGAGGACACGTGCGGCTGTGCGAGCAGCGCCTGGGCGACGAGCTCGGCGATGCGGGCGCGGTATTCGCCCACGCGCCGCGCGACGCCGCCCTCCGTGGGGAGCGTCTCGTCGAACAGCACCCGCCAGGAGCTGCGGTCCCGGTCGACGAACTCGAAGAACGCGTGGATGCCCGCGCGCAGGGCCTCCCGCGGCGTGGAGGTCTTCTCGACGGCCCCCACCACCGCCGCCACCAGCGCGTCCCCGCGGGTTCCATGCAGGCGAGGTACAGCCGCTCCTTGTTGCCGAAGTAGTTGTACAGCAGCGGCTTCGTAACCCCCACCGCCGCCGCCACCTCGTCCATCGTCACCGGCCCGTACCCGCGCTCGGCGAACAGCGCGTGCGCCGCCCTCAGGGTCTGCTCCATGCGGACCTCCCGCGGAAGGCGGGAGCGGGGGATGTTCGCCGTCGCCGCAGACATCGCACGACGATGTTACCCATATATAAATTTCTATGCCGGGAACTTTACCCGCCGGCGGGACGCGCGCCCGCGTCGGCGATGCGGCGGGCGGCGCCGGCGAAGCCGCGCAGGTCGTCGAGGCGACCGAGCGCCTCCCACACGAGCTCGTCGTCCACGTCGAGATAGCCGTGGACGAGGATGTCGCGCACGCCTGCGGGCGTGCTCGGCGGCGAGGCGCGTTTGTGGCTCGGTCATGTACGCGTCGCGGCCGCCGGCGCGGATGGCGTCGAGCTCGCGCAGCAGACCGTCGAGCCGCTGGAGGCGGTCGGCGACGCTGTCAGCGTCTACCAAAGCGCCCCTCTTCGATGCGGTGGCGCTGCCCGCGGGCGAGCTCGGCGCGCAGGGGGATGGTGTCGAGGTACTCGACGATCGCCCTCGCCTCCAGGCCGACGCGGGTGTTGCGGTCGCGCTCGAGCAGGCGGCGACCGTCGCGGATCGCGCGGTGGCGGATCAGCGGCGGGGCGTGGTTGAGGGGGACGACGTCCACTTCGTCGGTGCCGAGCGCGCCGGCGGCGTCGCGGGCGAGCTCCAGGCGAAGTTGTAGGAGCTCCGCGGGGTCGAGCGAGGGGTCGTGCCAGAAGGCGACATCGACGTCCGACAGCGGGCCGGCCGTGCCGCGGGCGTGGGAGCCGATCAGCATCGCCGCCACCACGCCGTCGCGGTCCAACGCGCGGGCGAGCCGTCCGAGGGCGGCGTCGTCGAGCGCGGGGACACGGGAGCGCTCGTCGATGACGGTCATGCGGTCATTGTCGCGGATGGGACGGACCCAGGCCCGAGCGCCACGCGCTTCAGCGGAGCCGGGAAGTGACTTCCCAGTGACCCCGGCATGCCCGGGAAGCAATTGCCGGCTGGCCCACGCTTCAACGGAGCCGGGATCACTTCGCCCGGTGACTTGGAGCCGGTGTCGGGCAAGGCGACACGGAAGGTGCTTCAACGGAGCCGGGGAATCACTTCCCCGGTGACACCTCGGCATTACCAGCGACGGCCAGCGATCCTTCGCTTCAACGGAGCCGGGGAATCACTTCCCCGGTGACCTGGCT
>JASHYF010000118.1 GCA_030043235.1 Solirubrobacteraceae bacterium
CATGGCCGTCGGAGCCGTCGTAGTGGTGCAGGAAGATCTCCTCCAGCGAGGGCTCGCGGCTGGTGAGCGTCTCGATCGCGCCCCCGCCCGCGGCGGCCAGCGCCGCCACCAGCGCGCCGATGCCTTCGCGGACCTCGAAGCGCAGCGCGTTCGGGCCGGCGCTGTCCACGTGGATCCCCGGCAGCGGCGGCAGCGCCGGCGCCCGGCCGGCGAACGTGACTTCCACGGTCTGTGCGCCCAGGTGACGCAGCTGCTCGAGCGTCCCCTCGTCCACGAGCCTGCCCCGGCGCAGAATGCCCACGCGGTCGCAGACCGCCTCGACCTCGCTGAGGACGTGCGAGGACAAGAGGATCGTCTGTCCGCGCTCCTTCGCCTCGCCCACGCACTCGCGGAAGGCCATCTCCATCAGCGGATCCAGGCCGGCGGTGGGCTCGTCCAGGAGCAGCAGCTCCGCGCGTGTCGCGAGCGCCGCGATCAGCTGCACCTTCTGGCGGTTGCCCTTCGACAGCGCCCGGACCTTCTTGTCTGCGTCGAGCTGGAAGCGCTCGACGAGCGCATCCCGATACGCGCCGTCCACGCCGCCGCGCAGGCGCGCGAGGAACTCGAACGTCTCGGCGCTGGTCAGCGCCGGCCACAGGAAGGGCTCGCCGGCGACGTACGCCACGCGCCGGTGCGCGGCGACGGGGTCGGCCCACGCGTCGATGCCGAACAGCCGCGCGCGCCCCGCGCTCGGACGGTGCAGCCCGAGCAGCAGCCGGATGGTGGTCGTCTTGCCGGCGCCGTTCGGCCCCAGGTAGCCGTACACCTCGCCCTCGCGCACGTCCAGGTCGAGCCGGTCGAGCGCGAGCGTCTCGCCGTAGCGCTTGCACAGGCCCTCTGTGTGTATGGCGCTCACACATGCACGCTACGCGACGGCACGGATCCGAGCGGCCGTGGGCGACCACACCGCCGCTGCGGGTTTTCGCGGATAGTGTTCCGCTCGTGCCGGCCCCCTTCGTGCATGAGCTGCGCGTGCGCTACGGCGAGTGCGATCCCCAGGGCATCGTGTTCAACGCCAACTACCTGCTGTACTTCGACGTCGCCTTCACCGAGCTGTGGCGGGCGGCCGTCGGGCCGTGGCAGGAGATGGCCGAGCGCGGCTTCGACGCCGTCGTCGCGGAGGCCCACCTGCGCTTTCGCGCGCCGGCGCGCTACGACGACGTCCTGCAGCTGCGCGCGCGGATCGCACGGCTGGGCGAGACCGCGATCACCACCGAGATCGACGTGCTGCGCGATGAGCAGCTGCTCCTCGCCGGCCGGCTGCGCCACGTGTGCGTGCACACGAAGTCGAGCGGCGGCAACATGCCCAAGACTCCGTGGCCCGGCTACATCAGGTCCGCGCTGCTGGCGTTCATGGGCTAGGCGCGCCAGCCAGCCGGCCTAGCAGCAGTCCACTTGGGCACCCGGCTGGAACGTTCAGATTATCTCTGGTTCCTTGGTTTTGACCTCTATCTTTTCACTCTTGCCAGCTTCATTCTCAAACTTGTTCTCGCTCACAAAGATCACTTTCATTCCCGATAGGTCAGTGGCGTCCTAGCCTGTCCCGGACACAAGCGTCCCGAGCATGTCCTTGCGGCAACATGACGCTCGCAGACGGAAGGCGCTGCGTCAACACGCAGCGCACTACAAGCACAGCGAGGTCGAGCAGTCCACCGTGCAGGTGCGCTCGGCAGCCGCCGGCGGGCGACCGCACGACGAAGGCGCCGGCCGCAGCGCCGGCGCCCGTCGATCGTCTCGGCTACGGCACGAGGATGTTGAACGGAAGGTTGGCGAGTTCACCGTATGCGTTGGCGGTCTCGATCTCGAAGTCGGACGAGGTTCCGCACTGGTTGGGTGTGGTCTGTGCGAGGAACTCGGCGTAGCCGCCCTCCGCCGTCAGCGCCACCGCGTCGCCGGCGGTGCCAGACGGTGCGGGGATGCAGTAGACGCCGGTTGACGGGTTCAGAGGCGTGCCGGGGAAGCCCGACTGCGCGGTGAACGACGCGTTGCCCGTGGTGCCGTTCGTGGCGACGATCCCCCACGCGGCCGCCGTGCCGGCCGGACCCTGGGGCCCCTGCGACCCGGTCGGCCCCGTAGCCCCCTGGGGCCCCTGCGCTCCGGCCGGGCCCTGGTCCCCCTTCAGCGCCTGGCGGACCTTCGGGCTGATCTGCTTGGTCGAGGTGATCAGGTAGTGAGACGCGGCAAGTGCCCCACCGCTCATCGAGAACAGGAGGGCGAGCGTGGCTGTGATGTTGGCGTAGCTCAGACGCCGGTGTAGTGATGGCATGCCCGGAACATACGCGGCGCGTCGGTCGGAGGCTCTGATGGGAGCCGAGCTCGCCTGTCCCGCGGGCGAGTCGAGAACGGGCGCGGCGAACTATTGACCTGCTTGCGCGATCGCGGATATGGTGAGCGCGCAGAGCAGGAGAACGAGGGCCACGAGGGCGCCTCGCACAGGCGCCCTCGGACGGCCAGGGACAACTACAGGAAGAGGGTTTCAATGCTGAGGATCAGAGCGACGATCGTCGCTGCGCTCGTCGCTGCCGCGGTCGCGGCGGCGGCGCCGGCCAGCGCAAGCGCGAAGTACTCCGTTCCGTATGGCAGCACCGCGCTGGCGGATGCCATCTGGAACGAGACGTGGGAACCGGAAACGGTCGTGGGCGCGAACAACGGCTGCAAGCCGAGCTCCACGCATCCCTACCCGGTGGTGCTGGTGCACGCGACGCTCGCGGACGAGGGCTCCAACTGGGTGACGCTCGCGCCGCTGCTCGCGAACGAAGGCTACTGCGTGTACGCGTTCAACTACGGCGCCACGCTGGCCTCGCTCGAAGTGTGGCCGTTCATCGGCCCGCGCATCGACGGCATCGGCCACATCGAAAAATCGGCCGAAGAACTGTCGTCGTTCGTGAACAACGTGCTCTCGAAAACGAAAGCGCCGAAGGTCGACCTCGTGGGCCACTCCCAGGGCGGGATGATGCCCAACTACTACATCAAGTACCTGGGCGGCTCATCGAAGGTCAACGAGCTGATCGGCCTCGCGCCGAGCAACCACGGCACGACGCTCGACGGGATCACCACGTTGGTCGAAAAGTTCCCGTTCGCCGCCGAAATCATCAACGGGCTGCTCGAATTCCTGGGCGCGCCCGCGCTTCCCGAACAGGAGGAAAGCTCCGCGTTCATCAAGAAGCTGTTCGGCTCCGGTGAACCGCTCGCCTCGGGGGTGAGGTACGTGGTCATCGAGACCGAACACGACGAGGTCGTCACCCCCTACACGCACGCGTTCCTCAGCGGCTCGAACGTCACGAACATCCTCATCCAGAGCCAGTGCCCGAGCGACCCCGTCGAGCACATCGGCATGTTCGACGACTCGCCGGCGCTGCAGAACGTCGTCAACCAGCTCGGCTCGAGCCCGAACGAATCGTTCAAAGCGACCTGCACCAACTACGGCCAGGACTTCTGAACGACGGCGGCGCTGAACTGCACCAGCGCTGACCGAGCAGCTCGGCCATCGCCCGCGTTGCGTGCGGGCGGTGGCCCGGGCGCTCGCGTCGAGCACCTCTACAGCGTGCGGATCACGTACACGGTGGCGCACGAGAAGCGGCGCACTTCGCGCGTGATCGGCGCAAGCGCGGGCGTCAGCTTCTCCGGCTTGGAGCGGCAGTCGGCGAGCACGAAGCGCGCGCCGCTGCCCTCGACGAACGCGCGCGCGCGCGCCGGGCGCAGTTCTCCGAGCAGCAGCTTTTCGGCCATTTCCGAGCGATAGTCGCAGTTGGGCTGGGACCAGTAGCAGTTGCCCACGTAGGTGTTTCGCCCGGTCAGCGGCGGCACGAGCATGCCGAGGTAGAAGCGCGTGAGCACGCCGCCGGGACGGCGATCGTGTGCGAGGTACGCGAGCGCGGCGCTCTCGCCGCCGGCGATGAAGTTCGAGCGGCCCGCCTTGGGTTCGAGGTGTTCCTGCGCGTAGCCCATCAGGTAGATCGTGCCGGGGATCGTGAGTGCGGCGAGCAGCGCAGCAGCC
>JASHYF010000119.1 GCA_030043235.1 Solirubrobacteraceae bacterium
GCACGCCTCCGGCGACGACCACGTGGTCGCGATCGACCGCGCCCGCGGCGCCGCCCACCGGCGGGCAGCCACCGCAGCCGCGCCCGGCGCTCGCCCTGAACGCGTCCGAGCGCCGGCTGCTCGGCGATCTGTTCGCGATCGTCTCCGAGCACGCGACCGACTCGGCGACGCCCGAGGACATGCGCTCTGTCGACCGCGCGCACGTGCAGGACGCGTTCGTGTTCGCCTGCGAGCACCACGCCGACCAGCGGCGCAAGTCCGGCGAGGACTTCATCGTGCACCCCGTCGGGGTGGCGCGCATCTGCGCGAGCATGCGCCTCGACACCGAGACGCTGTGCGCGGCGCTGCTGCACGACACGGTCGAGGACACCTCCGCGTCGATCGAGGAGGTGCGCGAGCGCTTCGGCGAGGAGATCGCGGGCGTGGTGGACGGCGTGACGAAGCTCACCGGCATCACCTTCTCCTCGCGCGACGAGGCGCAGGCGAACAACTACCGCAAGATGATGGTCGCGATGGCCACGGACGTGCGGGTCATCCTGATCAAGCTCGCCGACCGCCTGCACAACATGCGCACGATCGACGCGCTGCCGAAACACAAGCAGATGGAGAAGGCGCGCGAGACGCTCGAGATCTACGCGCCGCTCGCCCACCGCCTGGGCATCCACGCGATCAAGTGGGAGCTCGAGGACCTCGCGTTCGCGACGCTCCACCCACGCAAGTACCAGGAGATCAAGGGTCTCGTCGCGCAGCAGCGCGAGGAGCGCGAGCGCTACGTGGCGCAGGCGGGCGAATACCTGCAGGGCGAGCTGGCGGACGTCGGCATCGAGGCGCAGATCGTCGGGCGCGCCAAGCACTTCTACTCGATCTACTCGAAGATGACCAAGAAGGGCCGCGAGTTCAACGAGATCTACGACCTCACCGCGATGCGCGTGATCGTCGACTCCGTGAAGGACTGCTACGGCGCGGTGGGCGTGATCCACTCACTGTGGAAGCCGCTGCCCGGGCGCTTCAAGGACTTCATCGCGATGCCCAAGTTCAACATGTACCAGTCGCTGCACACGACCGTCATCGGCCCCGAGGGCCGGCCGCTGGAGATCCAGATCCGCACCCACCAGATGCACGAGATGGCGGAGTTCGGCGTAGCCGCGCACCCGATCTACAAGCGCCCGGAGGGCCACACGCCCGACGAGGACGCCAAGCTCAAATGGCTGCGCTCGATGCTCGACTGGCAGAAGGAGCTGTCCGACCCGCGCGAGTTCATGGAGAGCTTCAGGGACGGCCTGGTCGACGAGGAGGTCTACGTGTTCACCCCCAAGGGCGAAGTCAAGTCGCTGGCCGTCGGCGCGACGCCGCTGGACTTCGCCTACGAGGTGCACACGGAGATCGGCCACCGCTGCGTGGGCGCGCGCGTGAACGGGAAAATCGTGCCGTTGCACTACGAGCTGCGCTCGGGCGACATCGTCGAGATCCTCACCGCCAAGCGCGAGCGCGGGCCCTCGCGCGATTGGCTGGCGATGGTCAAGACCACGCGCGCGCGCAACAAGATCAAGGCGTGGTTCAAGGCCGAGTCGCGCCAGGACACCGAGCACACCGGGCGTGAGCTGTTGCAGGAGCACCTGCGCAAACAGGGCCTGCCCGCCCAGAAGATCACCGGCTCCGCGCTGCTCGCCGACGTGATCCGCGAGGTCGGCTTCCGCAAGGCCGACGACTTCTACATCGCGCTCGGCGCCGCCAAGATCTCACCGAAGCTGGTCGTGGGCAAGGTCATGCAGCGCCTCAAGCAGGGCGAGTCCGCCGACGGCGAGGCCGGCGCCGCGGAGCTGCTGCGCGTCGGGCGCGCCCGGCGGCGCCCGACGAAGTCCTCGGGCCAGTACGGCATCAGGGTCGAAGGCGTGGATGACGTGATGCTGCGCCTGGCCAAGTGCTGCCGGCCGGTGCCCGGCGATGGGATCGTCGGCTACATCTCGCTCGGGCGCGGCATCACCATCCACCGCAAGGACTGCCCGAACGCTCTCGTGCTGGGCAAGAGCCCCGAGCGCTTCACCAACGTGTCCTGGGAAGGCGACCAGTCGACGGGCTTCGTCGTGGAGATCCAGATCGACGCGTGGGACCGCCACCACCTGCTGGCGGATCTCTCGCGCGCGTTCTCGGAGTCCGGCGCGAACATCCTGGAAGCGCGTTGCCTGTCGATGGGCCCGATGGTGAAGAACCGCTTCGTGATCGAGGTCGCCGACACGCACGCGCTGAAGAGCGCGATCACGCGCCTGCGCAACACCGAGTCGGTGTTCGACGCCTACCGCGTGACGCCCGGCGCGGCGGCCTAACGCCGCGCGGCGGGCTCACCCGGAGCGCTACCGTACCCTTGAGCATGCCCCGTCTTGGCCGATACTGCCAGGCAGGCGTCCACGCCTGCCCCTCGATAGCAGCTGCCACGGCCCCGTGAGACGGCGATGAGCGCTCCGCTGGTCCCACTCGCCGTCGCCGCGAGCAACGACCTGCATTGGGGCGAGTTCCTGCCGCCGCTCGTGGCGGCTGTCGTCTATCTCACGCTGTACGTGCGCCGGATGCGGACGCTCGCGCGCGAGCGGCGGCCGGTGCAGAGCTGGCGAGTCGCTTCCTTCGTCGCGGGCGTAGGGCTGCTCGTCGCTGTTCAGATCGGGCCCGCCGACCGCCTGGCGGACGAAGTGCTGATCGTGCACATGGTCCAGCACATCATCATCGGCGACTTCTGCTCGCTGCTGATCGTGCTCGGTCTCACGGGCCCGGTGCTACAGCCGCTTTTGCAGTTTCGCTTCACGCGGCCGGTGCGGACGCTCGCGCACCCGGTCCTGGCGCTGCTGGTGTGGGCGGTCGATCTCTACGGCTGGCACGTGCCGCTCTTCTACCAGCTCGCGATCCGGCACGATCTCATCCACGCGCTCGAGCATGCCTGTCTGCTGTGGTTCGGGACGCTGTTGTGGCTGGCGCTGATCGGTCCGCTGCCGAAGCCGGCGTGGTTCAGCGGCTGGGGGCGCCTCGGCTACGTGGTGAGCATCAGGCTCATAGGCGCGGTGCTGGGCAACGTCCTGATCTGGAGCCAAACCGTCTTCTACCCCATCTACAAGCAGAGCGACGCCGCCCGCGGGCTGAACCCGCTCGCAGACCAGAACGTCGCGGGAGCTGTGATGATGATCGAGCAGAGCATCCTCACGCTCCTGGTGTTCGGCTGGCTGTTCTACCGCTTCGCCATCCAGGACGAGGAGCGCCAAGCGCTGCTCGACCTCGCCGCCGACCGTGGCGTCGAGCTGAGCCCCGCACGCGCGGTGCGCGCCGCGCAGGCCGGCAGCGCCGCCAGCGAGCGGCTGCGCGAACGCATAATGAACGGCGCGGCGGAGCCGGAAGCGAGCCAGGAGGGGGTCGGCGTGTCGACGCCTCCGAGCCCATGAACGTCCTGCCGGGCTACCGCCCCGTGCGCTCGCCCGAGCAGCCGCTGGACGTCCCCGCCGGCGCGAGCATCGGCAGCTCGCCCACCGTGGAGGCCGAGGTGGCGCTTGCCATCGGTGGAATGACCTGCGGTGCGTGCGTCGCTCGCGTCGAGCGGGCGCTGAAGTGCGTGGAGGGCGCCGTGGCCCAGGTCAACTACGCCACGGAGCGCGCCTTCGTCACGCTCCCGGCGAACGTGCCCGTACAGCGCCTCATCGACGAGGTCGCCGCCGCCGGCTACACCGCTGAGCTCGTCGGTCAGGATCCGCAGGGAGCCGCGGCCGGCGCGCGTGAGCTCGAACGGCGTGTCCGCTCTCTGCGGCGGCGGCTCTTCGTGGCGGCCGCGCTGTTCGTGCCGCTGTGCGACACGTCGATCGTCTTCTCGGTGTACCCGACGCTGAGGTTCCCAGGATGGCAGTGGCTGATGGTCGCGCTGGCCGCGCCGGCGGTGAGCTGGGCCGCGTGGCCGTTCTACCGAGCGGCGCTCCGCGGCGCCCGTCACCGCACCACGACCATGGACACCCTGGTATCGCTGGGAATCCTGGCCGCCACGGGCTGGTCGCTGTACTCGATGTTCTTCCTCGATACAGGTGCAGGCGGCTCGCTGCTGCGCGGGCTCGCCCAGCGGTCGGGAGGCGGGATCTACCTCGACGTGCCCGCCGGAGTGATCACGTTCCTGCTCGCCGGCCGCTACTTCGAGGCGTGGTCCAGGCAACGCAGCGGGAATGCGCTGCGGGCACTGGCCGCCGTCGGGGCACGCGACGCCGCTGTGCTCGACGCGACGGGCCACGAGCACCGGCGAGCGATCGCGGACCTCGCCGTCGGCGATCGTTTTGTCGTGCGCCCAGGGGAGACCGTGGCGACCGACGGCGAGGTTCTGCTCGGGCAATCGGCGATCGACCGGAGCGTGATGACCGGCGAGTCACAACCCGTCGAGGTGGCCGCCGGCGACTCGATACTCGGTGGCACCGTCTCGCTCACCGGCCGGATCGTGGTGCAGGCGAGGAAGGTCGGTCGCGAGACGCAACTCGCTCAGATGCTGCGCCTCGTCGAGCACGCCCAGAACGAGAAGGCGACCGTCCAGCGGCTGGCCGACCGCGTCTCGAGCGTCTTCGTCCCCGCGGTCCTGCTGATCGCGCTCGGCACGCTGATCGCCTGGCGGCTGACTGACGATCCCGCGACCGTGGCGATCAGCGCGGCTGTGTCGGTGCTGATCATCGCCTGCCCCTGCGCCCTTGGCCTCGCGACGCCGGCCGCACTGCTCGTGGCCTCCTGGGCGGGAGCGCGGCGGGGGATCTTCTTCAAGGGCTACCGGGCGCTGGAGGCCTCCCGCCACCTCGACATCGTCGTGCTGGACAAGACCGGCACGCTCACCGCCGGTCACATGACGCTGGAGGACCTCGAGACGGTCGCGGGCGTCGAGCCGCGCGAGGTGCTGCGCTTGGCGGGGGCGGTGGAGCGAGCATCCGAGCACCCGGTCGCGCGCGCCATCGCCGGCGTGGCAGAACACTGGCTCGGCGATCTGCCCGAGGTGGACTCGTTCGTTGCGCTGCCCGGACTCGGCGCACGAGGCATCGTCGACGGGCACGAGCTCTCCGTCGGACGCCTCGAAGCCGATGCCGGCGACACGCTCACACCCATCCTCGCCGAGCGCTGTGCGGCGTGGGAAAGCCTCGGACGAACGGTCGCCGTCGTCCGCCGTGATGGCGCAGCGATCGGTGCGCTCGCGGTCACCGACGCGATCCGGCCCACGGCGGCGCCGGCCGTGCGCGAGCTGCAGGCGCTCGGGCTGCGCGTGGTGCTGTTGACCGGAGACAACGAGAGGACTGCGAAGGCGGTCGGCGCATCGATCGGGATCACCGAGGTGATCGCCGGCGCGCTTCCCGCTGAGAAGGTGGCGCTCATTCGGCGCCTGCAGGCCGACGGCCGGCGCGTGGCAATGGTGGGCGACGGAGTGAACGACGCCCCGGCATTGGCGGCCGCGGACCTTGGCCTGGCGGTCGGCTCCGGCACCGACGTGGCGATCAATGCGGCAGACCTGATCATCGTCCGTGACGACCTGCGCGTCGCCGCCACGGCGATCGGATTGGCGCGACGAACGCTGAACACGATCCGCGGCAATCTCGCCTGGGCGTTCCTCTACAACCTCGTGGCGATCCCGGTCGCCGCGCTCGCCCTGCTCGACCCCTTGATCGCTGGAGCCGCGATGGCGCTCTCCTCGAGCTTCGTGGTCTGGAACAGCTCCCGGCTGCGCCATCTCAGTCCCCCCTCGGACTCATCGCCGGCGCTGCAGCCGACACAGGCGGGGTGAAGCCCAGCGCCGCGGTGTTCCGCCCTCACGTCAACGGCATCGCGGTCTACGCCACGACGTTCAGCGCCCGTGGCAGGACCGAGTAGCGCGCCTCGGTCACCTCGCCCAGGTAGTCGCCGTCCACCTGCAGCGGCAGCGGACGCCCATCGACGCTGCGCACGACCAGCTCGCGCAAGTCGCGCACGCCGCTCACCTGGCGGTGGTCGGCGACGCGGGCGCGCGAGGAGAGCGCCCGCCAGGCGATGAACGGCATCGACGCGGCGGTCGCGTGGCGCAGCACGCCGCCGGAGAGCGACCCCGAGTCGAGCGCGGCCCCGTCGATCAGCTCGATCGGACGGTCCTTGAAGTACGTGAACGGCCCGCCGTTCTGCACGATCGCCGTGATCCCCTCGATCGCCTCCGTGCGATCTCCGCTCGCCGCTTCGAGCTGCAGGCGCGGCGCGCCCACGAGATAGCGGCGCAGGAACGTGCCGACGGCCACGCCGGCGAAGTAATAGGGCCCGAAGCGCGCCTTGAGCTTCGGCTTGGCGTCCACCCGCTCGACCACGCTCGCGTCGAGGCCAAGGCCGGAGGAGAACGTGAAGCAGCGGCCGTTGACCACGCCGAGGTCCACCTTGCGAGGACGCCAGTCGTCGGCCATCGCCAGCAGGTGCTCGGTGGCGTCCACCACGTCGCCGGGGATGCCGAGCATCTTGGCGAACACGTTCGCCGAGCCTCCCGGCAGGCAGCACAGGGGGGTCGAGGAGACCTCGACGCCGGAGCTGGTCAAGCCGTTGGCCGCTTCGTTGACCGTGCCGTCGCCGCCGAAGGCGACCACCACGTCGTAGCCCTCGTGCGCCGCCTCGCGGCACAGCTCGGTGGCGTGCCCGCGCGCCTCCGTGTCCACCGCGTCCACCTCGAAGCGTCCCTGCAGCGCGTACACGACCAGGTGTCGCAGGCGGTCGGAGACGGTCGACGCGTAGGGATTGACGATGATCAGCATCCGCCGCCGGCTGCCGGGCGAGGCGAAGCGAAACGGGGCGCCGGCCTGGCCCGGGACGGCGGCCTGGCTCGGGGCGCCGGCCTGGCCGGGGGCGCCGGCCTGAGCGGGCGGCGAGTCGGGTGCGCGCGTGGAGATGCTCACCGCACGCGCTACACCGCCGGCGGGCGCTCGTTACCTCGTCCTACGCGCTCCCGCGCGTTCAAGCTCATCTCGCGTCCGTCGATACTTGTTGCTAATCTGTCGAGCACATAGGACACATCCAGAGGGGTGGAGGGACTGGCCCTGCGAAACCCCGGCAACCACCGTCACGTCACAGCGGGAAGGTGCCAATTCCAGAGAGATGTGTGGCGGGCTCCGTGCTCTTCGCCACACCGGTGACACGGCGAAGGCAACGAAGGGAGCCCAAATGGCTGTAAGTCATCTTCAGTGCAGGGAGTGCCAGGCCGAGTATCCGCTGGAGGCGCTGTACGTGTGCGAGCGCTGCTTCGGGCCGCTGCAGGTCGCCTACGACCACGCCAGCACGGTCGGCGACGTGGGCGAGCTGCGCCGGCGCATCCAGGGCGGCCCGCAGAACATCTGGCGCTACGCCGACTTCCTCCCCCTCGCCGGCGGCCCGCCCGCGCCGTCCGGTCGCCTGGCCTCGCGCGTGGGCCTGCCGGCCGGCTGCACGCCGCTCATCCGCGCCGACCGGCTCGCCGCAGCGCTCGGGCTGCGTGAGGTGTGGGTCAAGAACGACGCCGCCAACCCGACCCACTCGTTCAAGGACCGCGTCGTCTCGGTCGCCGTCGCGCGCGCACGCGAGCTGGGCTTCCAGACGATCGCGTGTGCGTCCACCGGCAACCTCGCCAACTCCGTCGCCGCCCACGGCGCGGCGCTCGGCCTCGAGTCCTACGTGTTCATCCCCGCCGACCTGGAGGAGCAGAAGGTGCTCGCCACGGGCGTGTACGGCACCACGCTGGTGGGCGTGAACGGCAGCTACGACGACGTCAACCGCCTGTGCACCGAGCTGTGCGCCGAGCACTCCGAGTGGGCGTTCGTGAACGTCAACCTGCGCCCGTACTACGCCGAGGGCTCGAAGACGCTCGCGTACGAGATCGCCGAGCAGCTCGGCTGGGAGCTGCCCGACCGCTGCATCGTGCCGATCGCCTCCGGCTCGCTGTTCACGAAGATCGCAGCCGGCTTCAGGGAGTGGACCGAGCTCGGGCTGATCGCCGGCGCCGGCCGGTCTTCGATCGGTGGCGCGGCGCCGCGCCAGCCGCGCATGAACGGCGCCCAGGCGGAGGGGTGCGCGCCGGTGGCGAGCGCGTTCGCCGCCGGCCACGAGGTCTGCCGCCCGGTGAAGCCGAACACGATCGCCAAGTCGCTGGCCATCGGCAACCCCGCCGACGGTCCCTACGCGCTGGAGCTCGCACGCCACAGCGGCGGCTCCGTGGACGCCGTCAGCGACGAGGAGATCCGCGAGGGCATCAAGCTGCTGGCGCAGACGACCGGGATCTTCACCGAGACCGCCGGCGGCGTCACCACCGCGGTGCTCGCCAAGCTCGCCCTGCGCGGCGACATCGACGCGGACGAGCGCGTCGTGCTGGTGATCACCGGCGAGGGCCTGAAGACGCTGGACGCCGTGCGGGGAACGTTCGAGACCCGCACGATCGAGCCGACCGTCGAGTCCTTCCAGGGCGGTGTGGCCGAGACGACGACCGTATGATGACGGTCCTCGTCAAGATCCCCACCCAGCTGCGCGCGGCCGCCGGCGGCGAGGCCGAGGCGCAGGTCGACGGGGCGACCGTGCAGGAGGTGCTGAACGGCCTGTTCCAGCGCCACGCGGAGCTGCGCGCGCGCATCTCCGACGACGATGGCTCTTTGCGGCGGTTCGTGAACGTGTACGTCGCCGGGGAAGACATCCGCTTCCTCGACGGCCTCGCCACGCCCGTCGCCGACGGCGCGGAGGTGACGATCCTGCCCGCCGTGGCCGGGGGCCGTTAGCGCGGGGAAGTCTGGCACGCCGCTGGCGGCGAAGGCGAGCCATCCGGGCGCCTAGACTCCGTCGCCGATGAGAGCCCCGTCCCGACGCATGCTGATGCCGCTCCTGGGCGGTCTTGCGGTCGTGGCTCTGGCCTTGCCGGCGAACGCCCTGGCGCACGGGATCGTCGGCCGCGCCGATCTGCCGATCCCCGTGTGGCTGTTCAGCTGGACGGCGGCGATCGTGCTCGTCGTGTCGTTCGTGGCGCTGTCGACGATGTGGACGCGCCCGCAGC
>JASHYF010000120.1 GCA_030043235.1 Solirubrobacteraceae bacterium
CGCGAGCATCACGTACTCCACGAACACGCGACGGCGCCTGCGCGCGTAGAAGGCGCGGCACGCGTCCAGCACGTCCGACAGCGGGTAGCGCGCGTTGACCGGCATCAGCTGCGTGCGCAGCGCTTCGTCAGCGGCGTGCAGCGACAGCGCCAGGCGCACCGGCATCTCGCACTCGGCCAGCGCTTCGATGCCGGGGATCCAGCCCACCGTGGAGATCGTCGTGCGCCGGTGGGTGATGCCCACGTCGGGCAGGCGCTCGCAGGCGCCCAGCACGTTCTCCAGGTTCAGCATCGGCTCGCCCATGCCCATGAACACGCAGTGGTCGATCGCTTCGGTGCGCCGGAAGTGCAGCGCCTGGTCGATGATCTCCGAGGCCGTCAGGTTGCGCGCAAAGCGCATCGCGCCGGTCGCGCAGAACGCGCACGTCAGCGGACAGCCCGACTGCGAGGACACGCAGATCGAGCGCCGGCCGCGCGCAGTGGCTGGACCCCGCCCGGCGGCGGCTCGGTAGCGCATCAGCACCGCCTCCAGCGGCCGTCCGTCAGCCGTGTCGAACAGCGCCTTGACGGTGCCGTCCCGTGAGCGCAGCTCCTCGCGCAGCGTCAGCGTCGAGAACGGCAGCTCGCGTGCCAGCGCCTCGCGCAGGGCGGCCGGCAGGTCGGTCATCTCCTCATAGCCGCGCGCGCCACGCGCCGCCCACGCCCACACCTGGCGCGCGCGAAAGCTCCGCTCGTCGCGCTCCGCAAGAGTCCGCTCCAGCGCCAGCAGGTCCATGCGGCCTATGGTGGCAGCACATGCGCCTGGCCAAGTACCTCGCCCACGCCGGCGTCGCCTCTCGGCGAGCCGCCGAGACGCTGATCGCGGAGGGACGCGTCAGCGTGGGGGAGGAGGTCGTCACCGACCCTGCCCGCGACGTCGGCCCGGACAGTCGCGTGGCGCTCGACGGACGGCCGCTGGCGGGGCCGCAGGCGCGCGCGGTGTACGCCGTCAACAAGCCCGTCGGCGTCGTGTCCACCGCCCGCGACACGCACGGGCGACCGACGGTGATCGAGCTGGTGGCGCGGGAGCGGGCGCGGCTGTACCCGGTGGGACGCCTGGACGCCGACAGCAGCGGGCTGATCCTGCTGACCAACGACGGCGAGCTCGCCAACCGCCTCACGCACCCGCGCTTCGAGATCGCCAAGACCTACCGCGCGCGGCTCGCCGGGCCGCCCATCTCTGACGCGGCCCTGCGCCGGCTGAGCGCGGGCGTAGCGCTCGAGGACGGCCCCACCGCGCCGGCGCGCGTGCGCCGCGTGGGGCGCACCAGGACGGGCACCCTCCCCCCGGGAGGACCCTCCCTCCGGGAGGGCAGGCAGGCAGGCAGGAGCGCAAACGAGATCGAGCTGACGCTTCACGAGGGGCGCAACCGCCAGGTGCGCAGGATGTGCCAGGCGGTCGGCCACCCGGTGCTGGAGCTCGTGCGCACGCGCTTCGGCCCGCTGCGTCTCGGCGACCTCGCGCCCGGCGAGCACCGGCGCCTCACGGACGCCGAGATCGGGCGCCTGCGCGCGCTCTGAGACAATCGCACGCCATGCGACTGTTCGCGCTCCGTGGGGCCACCAAAGTCGAACACAACGAAGCCGAGGAAATCGTGGGCTGCACGAAGGAGCTGATGGAGGAAATCATGTCCAACAACGACCTCGCGCCCGAGGACTTCGTGAGCTGCATCTTCACCGTAACCGACGACCTCGACGCCGAGTTTCCCGCGAAGGCCGCGCGCACGAATGGCTTCGCTCGAGTGCCTCTGCTCTGCGCGCGCGAGATACCCGTACCGGGGTCTATGCTTGGCGTCATCCGGGTGCTTGCCCACTACCACGCTGGCAACGACCACGTGCCCCAGCCCCAGTATCTGCGGGGGACTGAGAAGCTGCGGGACGACGTGTAGGCGGCACAATAGGGCCGATGCCCATCGAGTTCGCCGAGCGCATCCGCCGCATCCCCGCCTACCCGGTCGCCGGCGGCTACGCCGAGGAGGAACGGTTGGTGCGCCTGGCGAGCAACGAGTCGCCCTACCCGCCGCTCGGGGCCGTGCGCGAGGCGATCGCGCGCGCGCTCGACACGCTCAACCGCTACCCCGACCCCGCCAATTCGCTCTTGCGCCAGCGCCTGTCGGACCGCTACGGCGTGCCCGTCTCGCGCATCGCGATCGGCAACGGCTCCTGCGACATCCTGCTCGCGGCGGGCGAGGCGCTGCTCGAGCCCGGCGCCGAGCTCGTGTACGCGTGGCCGTCGTTCTCCGTGTACCCGCACCTCGCCGCGGCCTCCGGTGCGCGCGCGGTGACCGTGCCGCTGGACGCGCGCGAGCGCCACGACCTGCAGGCGATGCTGCGCGAGATCACCGTCGCCACGCGACTGGTGCTCGTGTGCAACCCCAACAACCCCACGAGCACCGCCGTCCCCATCGCTGAGATCGCCGGCTTCCTCGCCGAGGTCCCCCGCCACGCGTGCGTGATCGTCGACGAGGCCTACTGCGAGTTCAACACGCTCGACGACGCCGACACCTCGCTCGATCTGCTCGCGCACCACCCCAACCTGATCCTGCTGCGCACCTTCTCCAAGGTGCACGGGCTGTGCGGGCTGCGCGTCGGCTTCGCGCTGTGCGGCTCGGACGAGCTGCCGCACGCGCTCGACCAGGTGCGCCAGCCGTTCTTCTGCAACGCGCTCGCCCAGGCCGCCGCGCTGGAGGCGCTCGCGCACCAGTACGCCGTCGAGGATCGCGTGATCCGCACCGTCGCCGAGCGCGGCTCCGTGGAGGAGCGCCTGCGCGCGCTCGGCCTCGAGCCCGCCGACTCCCAGGCGAACTTCTGCTGGTTTCACCTGGGGCAGGAGCGCGACGAGCAGGAGATCATGCGCGGCCTGCGCGAGCGCGGCGTGCTCGTGCGCGGCGGCAGCGCGCTCGGCAGCGACACGCCGGCGCTGCGCGCCACCTACGGGCTGCCGAGGGAGAACACGCGCTTCCTCGACGCGCTCGCCGAAGTGCTCTGAGCGCGGGGGAGGGCGACCGGCGCGAGGCGTTCGAGCGGTGCGGCGTTCTCGCCACGCCCGCGGGCGGCCGCGTCTCTCACTGCTGGACTGCGCCGAGCGCGTCTGCTACAAACGTGTGAGCGCCATGAGCATGTCGGCTCGCACACACGCTCTCGCACCGCTCGCCCCAATGGCGCGGCCGTGTCCGCGCGTGCGCGCCGCGCGTCGCACCTATCTCGCCTGGCGATTT
>JASHYF010000121.1 GCA_030043235.1 Solirubrobacteraceae bacterium
CCGGCGGGCAGCCCGGCGCGAGCGGCCAGGGCAGGCGTCCGGGGCCGCTCGGTCGGCTGCTCGCGCGCCTGCGTGGCCGCGGCCGGGACCCGGGGGCGGGCGGATCATGAGCGCGATCGACGAGCTGCTCGAGAACAACCGATTGTCTGCGTCGTCGAGCTCGCCCGCGCGATCCGACGGGCGCCCGAGTCGCCGCGTGGCGGTCGTAACGTGCATGGACGCCCGCGTGGACGTCTACCGGGCGCTTGGCCTCGGGGAAGGCGAGGCGCATGTGCTGCGCAATGCCGGCGGGGTCGTCAGCGACGACGTGATCCGCTCGCTGGCGATCTCCCAGCGACGGCTGGGGACGTGCGAGGTGATGCTCATGCATCACACCCGTTGCGGCATGCAGACGATCACCGACGATGGCTTTCGAGCCGAGCTGCAGGAGGCGACGGGCGTGGCGCCGGCGTTTGCGATCGAGTCCTTCACGGATCTCGACGCCGACGTGCGCCAGTCGGTCCTGCGCGTGCGCCGCTCGCCGTTCCTCGAGCACCGCGATCAGGTGCGCGGCTTCGTCTACGACGTCGACAGCCACGAGCTGCGCGAGGTCGAGGTCGCGGGTGGCTAGCAGGGGATCGTCGCTCGCGGGCGCCTCGCTTGACTCCCGCGACAGCGATGAATACGCTGCACCGCAGGCGGCTGCCGAGGCGCGTCCTGGCGGCGCGCGCGCCCTCACCGCATCAGAAACGAACACAAAGGAGACGCAATGACCCCCGAGCAGGCGGCCGTCGACGTTCCGGCGCACGTGGTCGACTACCTCTCCTCCCAGAACACGCTCACGCTCGCGACCGCCTCTCCCAGCGGTGTGCCCCGCGCCGCCACGTTCCTGTACGTCAACGACGGCCCCACGCTCTATTTCTGGACCCGGCCGGGCACGACCACGGCGCGCCACCTGGACCAGAACCCGGTCGTGTCGTTCGCCATCGACGAGTACGCCGAGGACCTGCGCCAGACCCGCGGCGTGCAGGGCATGGGCGAGTGCAACGTGGTGCTCAACGGCGAGACGATCGCGCGCGTGGCCGACCTGTTCGGGCAGAAGTTCCCCGAGCTCTCGCCCGGGACGACGATGTCGATCTCGTTCTTTCGCATCGTGCCCACCGAACTGCAGTTCATCGACAACACTGCGAGCGGGGGCAAGGTCGAGGAGGGCACCTTCGGCGCGGACTTCAGCCGCGAACGTGCCTACAGCGTGTTCAGCGAGCTGCCCACCCAGCGCGTCGACAGCGTGGCCGGCGAGCTGCAGATGATGAAAGTCGACGCCGGCGAGGTGATCGTCCGCCAGGGCGGGCCGGCGGACAAGTTCTTCATCATCGTCGACGGCGCGGTCGACGTGGAGCAGCAGGACGACTCGGGCTTCAGGAGGATGGGCTCGCTCGGACGCGGGCACTTCTTCGGCGAGATCGCGATCATGCAGGGAACGCCGCGGGCGGCCACCGTGCGCGCAACCGAGCCGACCACGCTGATCGCGATGGATCGCGACGTGTTTCGCGACCTCGTCGCCCAGTCGCTCGGCATGACCGCCGACTTCGACCAGGTCGTGCGGGCGCGGCTGAAGGCCCTCGAACGGGACTGACCGGACGCCCGGCTGGCTCCATGGCGGACGAGAGGAGCAGCGGGCCCGCGCGGGGCTTCGCAAGCGAGGACCTTCGTGGCGCCCTGGGGGCGTTCGCGACGGGAGTCACGGTCGTGACCACGAGCGGGGAGGAGCACGCCTACGGGATGACCGCCAACGCCTTCTCGTCGGTGTCGCTCGACCCGCCGCTCGTGCTCGTGTGCGTGCAGTCCTTCTCCGAGGGCGGAGATCTGATCCGCAAGAACGGAGTGTTCGCGGTCAACATCCTCGCCGCCGAGCAGGAGCCTCTGTCAAGGTACTTCGCATCGAAGGACCGTCCCCGCGGGCGCGACGCATTCGGAGAGATCCCCCACCGCACCGTCGCCACCGGCTCGCCCGTGCTGGAGGGCTCGGTCGGGTATCTCGACTGCACGCTCAGCGCCAGCCACGAGGCGGGCGACCACGTCATCTTCATCGGCGAGGTGCTGGCGCTCGAGTACAGCCACGAGACGTCCCCGCTGCTGTTCCACGGCGGCGGCTACAGGTTCCTCGACGAGAGCTGAGAGCGTTCGCTGCGGTGGGCCGCGCCTCGCGCGCATGCCCACGGCAAGCCGCCCTCGCCGGCTGCGGCAACGGGCTATGCTTGCGCTCGCGCGGCCGCGCCACGGACCGGAGGACCGGGTTGGACATCGGAGCGATGACATCGATCGACGTGATCGCCTCGGCGCTGGGGGACGAGCAGCCGGACCTCGGCGGGATGAGCTCTCCAGACGGGGCGCTCACGCTGCTGTTCTGCGACATCGAGGACGCGCCGCAGATCGCGCAGGAGATCGGAGCGCAGCGGACCGCGGAGCTGCTGCGCGATCACCGGGTGATCGTGCAGCGGGTCGTCGAACACCACGGCGGCAGCATCGTGAAGTCGCACGACGACGGCTTCATGGTCGCGTTCGACAGTGCCCACGCGGCGCTTCGCTGCGCGCTCGAGCTGCAGCGCTCGCTGGGCGAGCGCACCGTCCCCGGCGGCGAGCGGCCGCTGCGGCTGCGGATCGGCCTGCACACCGGCTTCGTGATCGCCGGCGGGGAGGAGCTGTACGGGCGCAACGTGGTTCTCGGCGCGCGCGTCGCCGGCTGCGCGAAGGGCGGCGAGATCATCGTCTCCTCGTCGGTGAAGGAGTACACGCAGACCGATCCTCGCTTCCGCTTCGAGGAGCGCGGCGAGCGTCGCTTCAAAGGAGTCCTCGGCGAACACGTGGTGTACGCCGTGGCTGGGTGAGCCCAGGTGGCGCAGAGCATCTACATCACGGCGATGGGGCCGAGCAGCGGCAAGTCCGTGGTGGCGCTCGGCTTCGTGGAGATGCTGTCGGCCCGCCTGCAGCGGGTCGGCTTCTTCCGCCCGATCGTCCGCGGCGGCGCCGAACCGGACCCGCAGATCGAACTGATGCGCTCGCGCTACCAGCTGCGCAGCGACTACGACCGCATGCATGGCCCGAGCGCCGAGCAGGCCAGCGCCCTGATCGCGCGCGGCGAGCACGAGGAGATAGAGAGGCAGGTGCTCCTCGCCTTCAAGGAGCTCGAGCGCGAGTGCGACTTCGTGGTGTGCGAAGGCAGCGACTTCCTCGGCGCCGCCCCCGCCCTCGACTTCGACCTGAACGCCAACCTCGCCAACCAGCTCGGCTGTCCCGTGCTCGTCGTGGTCAACGCCGCCGCCGGCGGCGACGCGGTCGAGGAAGTGCAGCTGGCGCGTGAGCTGCTGGCGCGCAAGGAATGCGAGCTGTTCGGCGCGATCGTCAACCGCGTGGCGCCCGAGGCGGTTCGCGAGGTGGAGATGCGTCTGGCTCCGCACACGGGCGAGGAGTGGGTGTACGTGATGCCCGAGAACGACGAGCTCAGCCGCCCCACCGTCGAGGAGATCCGCCGCGCGCTGGGCGCAAGGACGCTGGCCGGCGTGGACGGCGAGCGCCCTGACGGGCAGAGGCTCGACCGCGACGTGCGCGACGTGCGCGTGGCCGCGATGAGCGCCGAGCACTTCATCGACGATCTCGCCGACGGCACGCTCGTGGTGGTGCCGGGCGATCGCTCGGACATCGTGCTCGCCTGCCTGGCGTGCACGCTCTCGCCGGCGCTGCCCGCCGTCGCAGGGATGCTGCTGACCGGTGGCTTCCGCCTGTCGGACACCGTCAGCAGGCTGCTCCGGGCCGCGCCTTTCCCCGTGCTCGAGACCGACGAGCGCACGTACGACGCCGCCGCCGCGATCCCGCAGGTGCGACCGGTGCTGCGGCCGGAGGGCGAGCGGCGCATCGCCACCGCCCTGGGCGTGTTCGAGCGCAGCGTCGACAAGGTGGAGCTGCAGATGCGCTTCACCGTCAAGCGCCCGGCGCGCATGACACCGACGATGTTCGAGTACGAGCTGATCGAGCGGGCCAAGGCGGCGCGCCGGCACATCGTGCTGCCGGAGGGGGAGGATGACCGCGTGCTGCGGGCGGCCGACATCCTGCTGCGCCGCGGGGTGGTCGCGTTGACCGTGCTTGGCGACCACGACGCGGTCCGCGCCCGCGCGCTCGCGCTCGGCCTCGACCTCTCGCAGGCGCGTCTGCTCGACCCGCTCAGCTCGCCCGAGCGCGAGCGCTACGGCGCCGTGTACCACGAGCTGCGAAAGCACAAGGGCCTGACCGAGGAGGGCGCCTACGACGCGCTCGGCGACGCCACCTACTACGGGACGATGATGGTCCACCTGGGCGAGGTCGACGGCATGGTCTCCGGCGCCGCCCACACCACCGGCGACACGATCCGCCCGGCGTTCGAGTTCATCAAGTCCCGCCCGGGCGTGTCGGTCGTCTCGAGCGTGTTCTTCATGTGCCTGCCGGACCGAGTGCTCGTGTACGGCGACTGCGCGGTCAACCCCAGGCCCGGCGTCGAGCAGCTCGCGGACATCGCCATCAGCTCCGCCGACACCGCCGCGGCGTTCGGCATCGAGCCGCGGATCGCGATGCTCTCCTACGCCACGGGGGACTCGGCCAAGGGCGAGCAGGTCGACGCCGTGCGTGAGGCCACCGAGGCCGTGCGGCGGGCGCGCGGCGACCTGAAGGTCGACGGGCCGATCCAGTACGACGCCGCGGTGGACGCCACCGTGGCGAAGCTGAAGATGCCAGACAGCGAGGTGGCGGGCAGCGCCACCGTCTTCATCTTCCCCGACCTAGACACCGGCAACGTGGCCTACAAGGCGGTTCAGCGCTCCTCCGGAGCGCTCGCGATCGGCCCGGTGCTGCAGGGGCTGCGCAAGCCCGTGAACGACCTCAGCCGCGGCTGCGCCGTCGCGGACGTGGTCAACACGGTGGCGATCACCGCGATCCAGGCGCAGGCGGCGAGCTAGCCGCCTGGCGCGGCGAGCCAGCCGCCGGGCGGGCCTCAGGCGCTCGGGGAGAGCGCCGGAGGCGTGATGACGGCCGCCTCGTACAGCTGGCGCGCATACTCCCCTGCGCTCTGCGGCCGCTTGGCGGCGTCCTTCTCGAGGGCGCGCAGGATCGCCGGGCCGAGCGCCGCAGAGACCCCCTCGAGCTTGGCGGTGGGGTCGGGCGGCTCGTCTTGCAGCTGCGCCCACAGCACCCGCATGCCCTGGCGATCGGCGAACGGGGGCGCGCCGGTGAGGCACTCGCACAGCACGCAGCCGAGCGCGTAAACGTCGGTGGCGGCGGTCACCTCCTCGCCGCGGATCTGCTCGGGGGACATGTAGTCCATCGACCCGAGCGCCTGCCCCGGCCGCGTGAGGACGGTGCCCTGGCTGTCCTTGGCGAGGCCAAAGTCGGTGATCAGCGCGGTGCCGTCCGCTTCGAGGAGCACGTTGCCGGGCTTGACGTCCCGGTGGACGAGACCGCCCGCGTAAAGCGCGTCGAGGCCGTCGGCCACCTGGGCGCAGATCGACAGCGCGGTGGCCACGTCCAGCCTGCCCTCGCGCTTCAGCTTGCCCTCGAGCGAGCCCCCGGCGATGAAGAGCTGCGAGAGATAGGGCACGCCGCCGTGCTCGCCGGTGTCGAGCACGGGCACCACGTGCGGGTTCTTGACCTGCTGGGCGATCCTCGCCTCGCGTTCGAAGCGCCGGCGGAACACGCTGTCCTCGGCGAGGTCGCTGCGCACCACCTTCAGCGCCACCGGCTCGCCGTCGGCGCCGATCGCGCGGTACACGCGGCCCATCCCGCCGATGCCGAGCACGCACTCGACGCGGTAGGCCCCAACGGTCTGGCCGATCAGCGGATCGTCCCCGTCCCCCTGCTGGACGCTCATGCGCACAGGATGCCACGTGGGGCGACGGAGCGCAAGCGTCCGCTCTGATTCAATTGCCTCGTGCGGGGCTCGGAGACTCGGGGCGTGCGGGGCAGGTTGGCGCTCCGCGGCGCCTTGGTCGCTGTCGCGGCGCTGGCCGCGCTGGCGTGGCAGCCGGCGGTGGGCGCGGCGAGCCAGGAGGTCATCAAAGGCCCCGGCCCGCTGAGCGCGATCTATGTCGACGAAGGTCTCGCCTGCCAGGTCCAGGCGAGCGGCGACGCCGACACCAGCTTCTACGGCGGCACCGAACCCGGCGGGTGTGGGACCTTCCTCGCGCTCACGGAAGGCTCGTACGTTCACGATGAAGAAGAAGGAGACCACAAACTGTTCGGCCCGAGAACCACCGGGCCGGGCAGCACGCCCGAAGCAGAATTCACGCCGGCGGTGAGCGGAGAACCGCCGAGCGCTCAGACGCTCACGGGCAGCGGCACGGAAGCGAGCCCGTATGTCATAACGACCCACGTCTACGTTGAAGAGGCGCTGCCCGACCCCTCCTTTGAGCCGATCGCGGAACTGACGGAGAAGGACAGCTACGTGACCGGCCAGGACTTCTACACGACGGCTATCACGATCACTAATCTGGGCCAGGCGCGCCTCGAAGGCACCCTGTATCACGCTGGCGACTGCTACCTTGCCGACAGCGACGATGGCTTCGGCGCCACGAATGTCCCCAGCGCCGGCTCTGTCGCGTGCACGGTCAACGCCGACAACAGCCCGCCGGGGCGCTACATGGCGTTCACGCCGATCGCCACCGAAGGCTTTCCCGTCAGCTCGGAGCACTTCGTCGAGGGCCTGTACTCCAGCGTGTGGGCGGACGTGGAACCGGAAGCGACCGAGTTTCCGGACACCGTCGAAGCTGCAACCTACGTGGACAATGGCATGGGTCTGTCGTGGCCGATCAAGCTCGCGGGGTCTGACTCACCGCCCTCTGAACACGAGGCGACGCTCAAGCTCACCACGACGGTGCTGCCCTCGAGTCCGCCGTCGTCGAGCTCGAGTGTCGGTGCGTGTGACCCGTCTGGGGTGGTGGTGGTGAGCGTGTCTGCGGTGAATGGCCCGAAGGCGGTGGATTATGTTTTGGATGGTGTGTCGGGGTCGGTGCCGACGAATGCGTCGGGTGAAGCGTCGATCTCGTTGCCGCCTGGCCAGCACACTTTGGAATATTGGGGTGAAGATGAGACGGGCGCGCAGGAGAGCACGCATCATGTGGTGAATGTGACCGTGGCCTCGGGTGGGCCGAGTCTTTCGATCACGAGCGAACAGGGTCGCAGCCAGTACGAAGTTGGTGAAACGGGCTCGGTGTCGATCGTCGCCAGTGGGCCCGGCTTGACGAGCAATCCGTCGGCGGCGCACGTGCCGATCTCGACGGCTACGCCTGGGAGCTTTTCGGTGTCGCGCTCGGCGGCGGATGCGTGTGGTACGACCAGTGCGAGCTTTGCCTACACGGTGATCCCGCGGCCGGTGCTCGGCAAGACGGTGAACGTGGATGTGGTGAGCGGGAAGGTGTTCGTGGCGCTGCCGTCCACGGGGAGCGCGTCGAGCGCTGCGGGGCCAGCGGGGGCGGGCCTTTTCGCGGGGCCGCTGCAGGCTGGCTTTCCGGGGCCGGCGCAGGGGGAGCTGGCGGGGCCGGCGCAGGGGGAGCTGGCGGAGGCGGCGCAGGGGGAGCTCGCGGGGGCGGCGCAGGCTGGCTTCGCGGGCTCGCTCCGAGCGGGCTCGGAGGGTCGGCCGGGAGCGGCGGTGGAGGGCTTGAGCAAGGGGCTGCATTTCATCCCGCTCGTGGAAGCGCGCCAGATTCCCGTGGGCTCCGTGCTGGACACGACCGCGGGCGTGGCGCGGGTGACGACCGCGACAGCGACTGTGGGCAAGCTGCAGGCGGGGGAATTCGATGCTGGGATCTTCAAGCTGTTGCAGGCGCGCAAGCTGAAGGGCTTGACTGAAATGGACATCATGGACGTGCACAGCGCGCGGCAGGTGTGTGCGAGCGTCGGCAAGCGCGCGGTCGCGGCGAAGCTGAGCAGCAAGGTGCTGGGGCGGCTGAACGCGAACGCGCATGGGCATTTCTCGACGCGGGGGCAGTACAGCGCGGCGACGGTGCGCGGCACGATCTGGAGCGTGGCCAACCGGTGCGACGGTACGTTCACGTACGTCAAGCGCGGCGCCGTCTCGGTGCGCGACTTCGTGCGGCGCAAGACGATCGCGCTGTTCACGGGCCAGAGCTACCTTGCGCGGCCCTGAGGCAGAGTGCGCCGGCCCACCGTGGCGGCCGGCCGCTGACTCCGCCGCCAGCCGCATGGCCCCCGCAAGCGCGCTCGCCACATTTGACAGCGCGAGAGCCACCCTCTACCGTCGCTGGCTCGGGATGGACTAGCGGGGCTCCCCCCCGACCGGAAGTCGAAGGCGGAGGTGCCGATGTACAGGAGAATGCTGGTGCTGGGCGCGCTCGCGGCATGCATGCTGCTGCTCGCCGGGATGGCCGCCGCGGCGCAGGCGTCGACGATCTACAAGGTCGGCACGACCAGCGACGCCTCCGGGTCCTGCGAACCCGCCTCGGGCAAGTGCTCGCTGCGGCAGCTGATCGAATACGACGACGCCCACCCGGCCGGCGAGGAAGAAGCGAACGTCATCGAAGTTCCCGCGGGCGAATACGCGCTGACGAAAGGCGAACTCGTCATCACGCAGCCGCTGCTCATAATCGGCGCCGGGGCGCGCAATACGCGCGTGCACCGCAGCGAGGACTCCGAGTCCGCGCCCATCTTCAGAGTCGAAGCGGGCAGCGACCCGGGAGCCCTGATCGAGGGCCTCGAGATCTCAGGCGGCGAAAACGTCGACGGCGGCGAGGGCGGCGACATCTACAGCACGGGCGAACTGCTGCTGTTCGAAGACTGGATCACCGATGGCACGGCATCCTATGGAGGCGGGGTCTACAACAACGCGGGCGTGCTCGTCATCGAGCGCTCGCTCGTGTCGGACAACTTCGGCGGGGAAGACGGGGTGGCGGACGGAGACGGGGGCGGAATCGAGAGCCGCAGCGTGGCTGACACGAGAGCCGAACTGTACGTCGAGGACTCGACCGTCGCCGACAACGAGGCGGGCCTCGGCGGCGGCATCCTCGACGAAGGCCAAGCAGATGAAGAATTCGCCAACGAGGGCCTGATCGTCGACTCGACGATCGCGGACAACGACGCCGAACGTGAAGTCGATGGCGGCACAGCCGGTGGAGGTCTGCTCGCCAGCTACAGCGAGATCGAACTCGCCGGCTCGATCGTCGCCCTGAACGCCGGCAGGAGCGAAGACGAGGAGAGGGCACTCAGCGACTGCGTGACCGCAGGGTCGGGATCGATCGGGCCGCTGGAAATCCCGAGCTACAACCTCGAGGGCGGGACCGAATGCGGCTTCGACCAGGCGGGGGAACTGCAGGACACAGACCCCGAATTCAGCTCCGCCGAACCCCAGGACAACGGGGGTGAAACGAACACGCTGGCCCCCGAGCCGACGAGCCCGGCAGTCAATGCCATACCAACGAGCTTTCCGTTCTGCGCCGGCGCGGACCAGCGCGGGGTGGAACGACCGCAGGGAGCCGGCTGCGACATCGGCGCGGTCGAGCTCCAACAGGCGCCGCCTAAAGAACCGCCGGTGATCTCGGAAGTGAAGTCGAGTGGGGTGACGGAAACCTCGGCGAGGGTTGAATTCGGGCTGAATCCGGGGAGCGCGGAAACGACGTATGAAGTGGAATACGGGACCACGGAAAGCTATGGGCAGAGGTCGGGGTCGGCGAAGCTGGCCGGCTCGGCTGGGCCGACGCACGAGACCGTGGCGTTGTCGGGGCTGAAAGCGGGCACGACGTATCACTACCGGGTGGTGGCGACGAACGAAGAGGCGCCGAACGGCGTGCATAGTGAAGATCACACGTTCGCGACGGAGAAGCCGCCGGAAGCACCGGCGCCCGGACCGCCGATCGTGTCCGATGTGCATGTGGTGTCGGTGACTGCGACGAGTGCGACGGTGGGCTTCACGATCAATCCCAACGGGTCCGAAACTACGTATGTCATCGACTACGGGCCGACCACGAGCTACGGGCAGGAAACCGAACGCGTGAACATAGGATCTGCGCGGGGAGAACAGAGCCTGACGCGAACGATCGCCGGCCTCGAATCGAACCACACCTACCACTTCGACGTGGTTGCCACCAACGCGCTGGCCGCGACGGGGGCGCGCAGCGCGGATCAGCCCTTCACGACGGCCGCCGGGGGCGTCCTCGGCCTGACGCTCGCGCAGCTTCCCGCGCCGGTGCTGGGCAAGACGTTGAACATCGCGCCGGTGAAGGGCACGGTGTTGATCGCGCTGCCGGAAGCGCAGGCGGGGGGTGCGGCGGGCGTGTTGCGGGGCGGCCTGTCCTCGCCGCTGGCGGCGTTTGCGAGCTTGAGCAAGGGTCTGCATTTCATCCCGTTGACGGAAGCGCGTCAGGTGCCGGTGGGTTCGGTGCTGGAAACCGTCCATGGGGTGGTGGCGATCGAGTCGGCGACGTCGAAGGCGGGCAAGCTGCAGGAAGGCGACTTCAGCGCGGGGGTCTTCAAGATGCTGCAGAACCGCAAGCTGAAGGGGCTGACGGAACTGGACATCATGGACACGCTGAGCGCGCATGTGGTGTGTGCGACGATCGGCAAGCGCGCGAGCGTCGGCGACGCGTTCGCTGCAGGCCATGTGAGCAGCAAGACGCTAGGGCGGTTGAACGCGAGCGCGCACGGGAAATTCACGACGCGGGGGCAGTACAGCGCGGCGACGGTGCGCGGGACGGAATGGAGCGTGGCCAACCAGTGCGACGGGACGCTCACGCACGTCAAGCGCGGCGTCGTCTCGGTGCGCGACTTCGTCACGCGCAAGACGATCACGCTGTTCACCGGCCAGTCCTACCTCGCAAGACCGTAGAGCGCGGGAACCGGTCGTTGAGCGCAGCAGGAGACAGGCGATGAGACACCGTCATCTTTCAGCGGCGGACGTCCCCGGCGGTGCCGCGCCGGCGTCCTCGCCCGTCGTCACCTTCGAAGGCGATCGTCGATGGCTCATGGGGGCACTGCTCGCGATCGTCCTGGTCACGGGCCTCGCAGCGCGGGTGCTCGCACGTCGAGTGCACGCGGGCGTCTCGCGCCCGGTTGCTGCTGAGAGATTGCCGGCGGCGGCGCGCTTGGCGATCTCCCGCGGGCTGGGGGCAGGCCTGTCGGAATATCGGCTGAGGGCCTCCGCGGCCGGCTTTCTCGCGGACAACCCGCGGCAGGGGCTGAGGGCGAGCTTTGGTCGCGCAGGCGTGACCGTGAGCACGCACGCCGGTGACGACGCGCGCATCGCGCTCACGGGAATCGGCTTCGGGCAGACGCTCGGCCCTGCCGCCGGCTCTGGGATGTCGGTGAGGTCAAACCGCGCCGAATACCGTCGCGGGCCCGTCGAGGAATGGTTCGTCAACGGTCCCGCGGGAATCGAGCAGGGCTTCACGATCCAGCGCGCTCCGGCCGGACGTGCAGCCGGTTGGCTGACGCTCGCTGTCGCGAGCTCGGGATCGCTGGTGGCGCACGTCGAGAGCCACGACGGGATCGTCTTCGACACGGCTGACGGCCGGGCGGCGCTCCAGTACGGAGATCTCAGCGTCAGCGACGCCGATGGGCGAACACTGCCCGCGCACATGACGTTGCAGCACGGGCGCATCCTCATCGCGATCGACACTCACGGGGCACGCTATCCGTTGACGGTGGATCCGCTGCTCAGCCAGATCGGCGAACTGTACTCGTCCGCCGGAGTCAAAGAAGACGAGCTCGGCGAAGCGATCGCCGCGTCGGGCAGCACCGTGGTGGTCGGCGACAGCGAAATCAACGCCTCGGGCAGCACACACGACGGCTGCGCATACGTGTTCACCGAGGGCGCCGGCGGCTGGGCCACGGCCACCCAGGTCGCGAAGCTCGTGCCGAGCTCGCAGCAGGGAAAAGAAGAACACTTCGGGGCGTCTGTGGCGATCTCAGGCAACACCGTCGTGGTGGGCGCTCCAGGACGCGAAAGCGGCTCCGGCGTGGACGCCGGCGAGGCGTACGTGTTCGTCGAGCCCAGCCACGGTTGGGGTGCAGAATCGGTTCAGCACGAGGCGGCCGATCTAATCAACTCGGAAGACGTCGCCGCGTACCTGTTTGGAGAATCGGTGGCGATCTCGGGGGAAACGATCGTCGTCGGCGCGCCACGCTACCGCGACTACGCGCAGAACCCGACGTCTCCTCACCAGGACGGCGCTGCGTTCATCTTCCAGGAGCCCACGGGCGGGTGGGCCAGCGCGAGCCATCCGATGACGCAGACGGCGACGCTGGTCGAACACGAAGCGAACGTGGAAGAAGACGGCAACTTCGGCCAGGCTGTCGCCATCGGCGAAACCCGGGGCGAACAGACGGTAGTGGTCGGCGCGCCGGACGAGCCCGTGGGAAGCACCCCGGGCAAGTTCAAACGCGGCATCGTCTTCCTGTACTCGCGGCCGGCCGAAGGCTGGATCAAGCTCGACGAAAAACACGTATACGCGCAGGCCAAGATGACCGCTTCGCCCAGCGCCGAGTATGCAGAACTGGGCAAGTCGGTGGCGCTCTCGGGCGGCGTGATCGCCGCCGGCGCGACGCACGCGGAAGTCGGCGGCGTCAGGCAGGGCGCGACCTACGTGTTCACCGAGCCCGCGGGCGGCTGGACGAGCGAGCCCGAACAGACGCAGGCCGCCGAGCTCACCAGCCCCGGGGGCTCGGAACTCGACGAATTTGGCAGATCGGTGGCGGTCGAAGGCAGCACCGTGGCCGTCGCCGGGCTCGCCAAGCCGATCTTCCTCTTCTCCATGCCCGCGGGCGGGTGGAGCGGGGAACTGACGCCCGCCGCTGAATTCACGGCAGGCCGGAGCGCCAGCGCGACGGGCATCGACGCTGTCGGCATCGACGGCGGCGAGATCCTCGCCGGCGATCTCGCCGCGAGTCCACCTGAAGAAAAAGGCGAAAAATTCGCCGGCGCCGTGGACGTCGTCCCGTTCGCCCCGGTGCTCACCACGGGCGCCTCCTCCGGCGTGAGCGAAACGGCGGCGAGCGTCGAAGGAACCGTGAACCCCGCCCAGACGGAAATCACCGCGTGCCACATCGAATACGGCACAACGACCTCCTACGGCGGCAACGCCGCGTGCTCGCCGGAGCCAAAAACGGGGGTCACCCCCGTGGCTGTGAGCGCCGCGCTCTCGGGCCTGTCGCCGGGCACGGTCTACCACTACAGGGTGGTCGCGTCCAACGCGCTCGACACCAGCTACGGCGCCGATGAGACGTTCACAACCACCGGCGCCAGCAAGGTGATCGAAGTGACGACCACCGAAGACCCGGACGGCGAAGGCACCTGCCCCGGCACGCCGTGCTCGCTGCGCCAGGCGATCGCCAAGGCGAGCAGCGGCGACACGATCAAGCTGGGCGGCGAAGGCGGCAAGCCGGACGTCTACACGCTAACCCAGGGCAGCCAGATCGTCGTCGACAAGTCGCTCACGATCGAAGGCGACGGGGCCGAAGCGAGCGTCATCGAAGGATCGGGCAACGTCGCCTCCGACCACCAGCTCAGCCGCATCCTGAAGGTCACGAGCGGGCCGGTTCTCATCAGGGCAGTGCAGTTCACCCACGGCGTGGACGACAACGACGAAGTCCTCGAACGCTGCGAGGAACCGTGTGAAACGCTCAGCCTCAACGGCGGTGGCGCGCTCTTCAACGATGGCGCCGGCGTGACGCTCGAAGACGTCACTCTGTCGGACGACAGCGCGCCGATCGGCGGCGCGATCGGCGAGGACGGGGGCACCCTCGAAATGCGCGGCGTGACCTTCTCCGACGACGGTGCGGCGCTGGGCGGCGGGCTGTTCTCACGCGGCGGCACCGTCACCGCCGCAGGCGTCACCTTCGAGGGCGATGGCGGTGGCGCATACGAAGGAGGCGCGGTCCTGCTCTACGGCGGCGGGACGGCGACGTTCACCAACAGCACGGTCGTGGAAAGCGGCTGGGCATCCGGTCGCGGAGGCGGGATCACGAACGCCGGGTCCACCCTGAAGTTGATCAACGACACGCTCGCCGGAAACATCCGCGGCGCGCTCGAGACCGACGAAGGGGCGAGAACGGAAGTCGAGAACACGATCCTAGGCTCGGGGTTCTCCGACGGGACCGACTACGACTGCGTCGCCGCAGGCCATGAAACAGCGATCCGCGAAGGGCTTCGCACCGCCACGGCCATCACCACCGACCTCGGCCACAACATCGACCAGGACGGCGTCTGCGAGCTCGACGCTGAAGGCGATCAGAGCAAGGTCGACCCGCGGCTCGCGCCGATCGCCGACAACGGCGGCCCGACGCCCACCGAGGCGCTGCTCGCAGGGAGCCCCGCGTTCGCCGGGTCCGACGACGCAGCCTGTCCGGCCGAAGATCAGCGCGGGGTCGAGCGCGTACGCGCAGAATGCGACGTCGGCGCCTTCCAGGCGCAGTTCATCGGCGAGCCGAACGCCTTCACCGACGCCGCCAAAGACGTGACCTCATCGAGCGCCGAGCTGGAGGCGACGATCGGCCTCGCCGGTGAGGCCGGCGCGTTCCACTTCCGCTGGGGCCTCTCCCCGGACGAGCTCGACCACGAGACCGCCGAGGTGGCGGCCGGCGTCGTCACGAGCGAAATCCCCGTGAGCGAGGTTCTCGGCGAACTCGAACCGGAAACCACCTACTACTTCGAGGCCGTCGCGGAAAACGCCTCCGGGACCTCTGAAGCGGAGCAGGTTCTCAGCTTCACCACTGCACCAGCGCCCCCGAGCGCGCCGGCGATCTCCGAAGTGGAAGAGACGTCGGTCACCGACACGACGGCCACACTCGAATTCACGATCAACCCAGAGGGGGCCGACACGCAGTACGTGATCAACTACGGCCCGACCGTCGAGCGGAGCCAGCATACCGAACCCGTCGACATCGGCTCGACTCGCGGAGCCCAGCGCCTGAAGCGCACGCTCACCGGGCTCGAACCGAAAACCACCTACTACTTCGACGTCGTCGCGACCAACGCGCAGGCGCCGGAAGGAGTCCAGAGCGGACAAGAGCAGTTCACCACCACCGCGCCGAAGGCCAGGGGCTGCGGCCCGTGCTCCGGGCAGTTCGCGAGCTACACCCAGGACGTGCTCGCGGACGATCCGTCCGCGTATTACCCGTTCAACGAGTCCAGCGGGTCCACGGCCTTCGACGATTCGGGCAACGGGAACAATGCGACGTACACGGGGTCGATCGCCCACGGGCAGCCCGGGGTGTTCGCCGACGGCTCCGTCACCGCCATCGGCACCGACGCGAACAGCGGCTACGTAATCGACTCCAGCGATCTCGCCCCACTCGAGGGGAGCAACGAACGCACGGTCGAGCTCTGGTTCAAGACCACGCAGCAGA
>JASHYF010000122.1 GCA_030043235.1 Solirubrobacteraceae bacterium
TCCGGGGCGGACGCCTCCAAGTCGAGCGCCAGGGCGAGCGCCAACGCGGGCGCGCCGGCCGGCGCGGGCAAGGACCCCGCGCCACACGGCCGCGGCGCGGGCGCGGACTCCACCGCCGCCACCTCGCAAGCGGTCGCGAAGGAGGTCGCCGACCCGCTCGAAGCCGAGAGCTACCCGTCTCCGGCGACCGTCAAGCACGCCGCCGCGGCCACCCCCGGCAAGGCCGGCGAAGCGATCGTCGCCGCGGGCGCGCCCTCGAACGCGGAAATCCGCGCGGAGCTCGCGCAGATGCAGGCCGTCGAACGCAGCGCCAGGCAGTCCCAGAAGCTGGACCTCACGCCCGTTCCCGGAGGCGAGTCGATCGGCGGCAACGGCACCATCCCGATACCCACGGACGTCCCTGAAGTGGTGCAGAAGGTGATCGCCGGCGCCAACGAGATAGCGGACTTCCCGTACGTGTACGGCGGCGGGCATGCGTCGTTCGTGGACAACGCGTACGACTGCTCCGGGTCGGTCAGCTACGCGCTCGCCGCCGGCGGCCTGCTGAGCGAGCCGGAGACCTCGGGACAGCTCGAGAGCTGGGGCGTGCCCGGCCCCGGCAAGTACATCACCGTGTACGCCAACGCCGGCCACACCTACATGTACGTCGACGGCATCCTCTACGACACGGCCGGGCGCAGCGGTCCGTACGCCTCGCGCTGGCAGGTCGAGCCGACTGACAACGAAGGCTACGTCGTGCGCCACTGGCCGGACCTGTAGCGGTGGCGCACGCGCTCACCCACCTCGCGAGCGCCGTCCTGTCAGTGCCCCTCGCCCTGGACGGCGAAGCGGAAGGAGCCAACAACGTCGGCCTGGGCGTGATCTCGGTCGTGTCGATCGCGATCGGCTACATCGGCCTGTTCGCGCTGTGGTGGTTCGTGTTCCGCGACAAGTCGCGCGGCAAGCGCAAAAAGGGCCCGTCCGACCGGTAGCGCGGCGCGGCCCGGCTGGCGGTCGCTACGTGACTGCGGGCAGCCGGCAACGGCTGAGGGCGCGCGCCAAATGCGCCGCCCGCGTCAGCGCGTGAGCGTGACGCTGCTCACGACGGTGGTCGTCGCCGGGTTGCTCGCGGCGGCGTTGCGCACCACCAGGCGCAGCATCAAAGACACCTTGTGCGCACGCGCGAGCCGCGCTGCGGTCCGCTTGGAGAACTGGATGTGCACCGTGCTGTGCCCGCCCTTGGTCGTCACCAGGATCGCTTTCGCGATCACGAGCTCCGGCGGCGAGCCGGCGGGCAAGCCGACGGCCGGCGTGCCGCTGATGCCCAGGCGCCGGGCGACCGCCCGCCTGAGCAGGACCTCGAAGTGCCCTGCCACCTGCTCGTTGACCGAGTAGCTCACCGCGAGGCCCTCGTGCACGGCGCTGCGCAGGCTCTGCGGGACGATCAGCGCGGCTGCGACCGGGGCGGGCACGCCGCTGTGCGCGCCACCGGAGGCGCCCGAGCCCGATCCGCTTCCAGTGCCGCCCGAGCCTCCCGAGCCCGATCCGCCCGGAGACGACGTCCGCGGCGGGCCGGCGACGGTGACTTCGTGCGTGACGCTGGCGGTGTTGCCCCCCACGTCCCTGACCGTGAGCGTCACGTCATAGGTGCCGCCGTATTGGTATGAGTGAAAGACGCTCGCGGCGCACGGGCTGAGCCAGAGGTTTGTGCACGGCGGGGCGCCGGGCGCGTACCCCGTCACTTCGGGGGTTCCGTCGCCGAAGTTCCACGTGTAGGTCGCGTACGTGGGCTGCGGGAGGCCCTCCGCGGAGTAGTCGATCCCCGCGTTCAGCGTGATGTCGGACTGCATGCCGTCGAAGCCCACGGCTTCGCCCGCGTTGACTGGGCTGGGGCTGGTGAATCTCGGCACGAGATTCACCCCGGTCACGCACGGGACGCCGGGGAAGTTGAGCCTCAGCGCGGCCAGGTTGAACGCGTCGTTGAGGTAGTATTCGTGCTGGTTCAGCAGCTGGTTGTAGAGCGTGCCTGCGCCAGTCGCTTCGTCGGCCGTGACGCTACCGCCAAGCGTCGGTGCGAAGAAGTTGCGGCACTCGTCGGTCGCCTCGTTGCCATCTTCGTCCTGCCACGCGTTGAGCAGCGGGTCGGTGACGATGTTCTGCTGCTCTACGGCGATCTGGTTGATGATCAGGTCGGCGAGTCCCCTGTCACAGTATCCGTCCTCGCTGGGACAGGTTCCCTGGTTGGGCTCCTCTTGGTGGGGCCCTTCGAGTTCACGTTTTATTTTGATTTCTCTTTTTTCTTCCTTGGTCTTTTCTTCGTATTCTGTTTCTTCCTTTTCAGTGTGTTCCTTCTCTTTCTCCTTTCGCTCTATCGAAGGCGTGCTGGCTGGGTTGAAGCCGCCGTCCTGGCACCAGTACGCTTTGTTCTCGTCAGCTTCTTGGAGCTGGCCGTCGCCGAGACCTCCGGCCGACCAGGGAATCATGCCGTAGAGGATCGTGTTCTCGTCGCCGTCGGCGGCGTGATCGGGGTTGATCGCGCCGTGGTAGCTGCAGAAGCTGTTTTCGTAGCTCGTGGTTTTGATCTTGCCGGTTTCTTCTTCGTGTTCGGTCGCTTCGAAATCGGAGCAGTGGCCGGTGGGGCCGCCTTCGTCGAGGCACACCGCGACGCCCGGGGGAGTCAGGATGTAGTAGATCGTGCTCATGCCCTTGGGCAGCTGCTGCTCGGTTACGTACTTCTCGAGCTCTTCGCTGATCTGCGCGTCGGTCACGCACGTGATCGGCTTGATTTTGTCAGCGGGACGGTCCTCGAGCGGGCGCGGGTCGGTGCAGCCGGCAGTGGGGGGATCGTCGGACGGGTAGGGATCGTCGTCGACGTACGCGCCGAGGAAGCGCACGCTGTTGAGCGCGGGCACGTTCGACTTGTCCGTGTACTGCGAGTCCACAGCGAAGACGTTCGACAGCGAGCCGCTTTCGGAGTTCACGTCATGGAGGAACCCGTCGATCAGGTTCTGCCAGTCTCCGTGGTAGTAGTCGTCGGGGTCCCAGTACACGGCGTACACGTTGCTGCCGTGCAGCACGGGGCCGCTTTCCTTGTTGTGAAACGTTTCAGGAAGGAGGCTTTCCCCCCAAACCGTACGGCCTTCCACTTCCAGCCCGACGTCCATCCCGTCGAACACGTTGTGCGCTACGCGCGGCTGCAGCCCCACGGTCGTGCCTTCTACGCTCCTCACGACCGCTCCCGCGCTCGCCGGCGCGAGCAGGAACGCGAACGCGAGGCCAGCTGCGAGGGCGAGGCGCCTGCTCGCTGCCCTGCGCAGGGCGGCCGGTGCCGGGGCAGCGGCCAGTGGCGGGGCCCCACGCCGGGAGGGCGCGATCAGGCGGGCGAAGATGCTCACGAACCTCTCATCGGCAGCCCCCGCCGCTTGCCTTAGCCCGCTGGACGGGGATTGCAGCGCTCAGGCGGACCCGAGGCGCCGGGCGGGGCAGCCGGCGGCGGGGCAGCCGGCGGCGGGGCAGCCGCCGGCGTGCTGGCGGGGATGCCTCAGGCGGGATGGCTCAGGCGAGGATGCCTCAGGCGAGGATGCCTCGGGCGAGGATGCCTCGGGCGGGATGGCTCAGGCACTCGTCGGCTGGCTCTCGCCGGCGCGTGCGTCGAGCTCGCGCATGTGCGCCTGCACCGTCTCGTCGCGCTCGAGCCGCGCGTCGCCGATCGGTCCGAGAATCCCGCGCAGCGCCGCCATCGCCGCCCAGCGCCGCGGCTCGATGATGCGCGGGCGCCGGCCCTCGATCCCGCGCACGATCGCCTCGCCGGCGACCGCCGGCGCGAGGCGCTTGTGCAGCGCCCGCGGCCAGGAGGCCATCATCCTGTTGGCGAGCGGGTCGCGGTCGAGGCTCTCGTGAACCATCTCCGTGTCGATGAAGCCGAAGTACGCCACGCTCGCGCTCGCGCCGTGCTGCGCGAGCTCCACGCGCAGAGCGCGCCCGAACTGCTCGACGGCGGCCTTGCTCATCGCGTAAGCCAGCTCGCCGACGCCGTTGACGAACGCGTACACGGAGGAGATCACCACCACGTGGCCACGGCGGCGGACGATCTCGGGCAGCGCCGCGTCGACCGTGCGGTACACACCCATCAGGTTGACGTCGAGCACGCGCTCGAACGTCTCCGGGGAGGATGCGCGGAAGGTGGCCGCACGCGAGGCGATGCCGGCGTTGGCCACGACCACGTCCAGGCCCCCGAAGCGCTCGACGGTCGCCGCCACCGCCCGCTGCATCGCGCCCCTGTCGGTCACGTCGGCGACCAGGCCGAGCGCCTTCGTGTCGTGCACGCGCGCCGCCGCGGCGCTCGTCGCCTCCTCGTGCAGGTCGACGATCGTCACCGATGCTCCGCGCGCGGACAGCGCTTGTGCGGTCGCGAAGCCGATGCCCCGCGCGCCGCCGGTGACGAGCGCGGCCTTGTTCCTCAGCTCGTAGCGCACGCGCGCCATCGTGCCAAGTCTAGGGATGAGCGCGTTCGGCCCACCGTGATCTCGCAAGTTCGCGGCGCTTGGAGGGCGAGGAGCTCCCGCTCATGCCAGCGGAGCGCCCGCCGGGTGGGCCTGGGAGGCTTGTGCGGTTGGTGACAGGTCGGCGAGCGTCAGCGGGTGCGCGGGTGGACGCTCGAGGATCGTTCGCCTGCTCACCGCGAGCTTCTCGTCGACGTGCAGCAGCTCGCCCGAGGCGAGCATCCGCCAGCCGGGATCGGCGTCGAGGCGCTCGCTCGCGAGCACCACCAGCGGCCGGGCGCTCCCCTCCTCGGCGTGCACCCGCGTCCCCAGGCTGCTGGAGTGCGCCAGCGGCGCGCCCGGCGCACGCTCGAGCACGTACAGCGGATGCGTGTGCGGGTAGCGCAGCGCCCACAGCCCGTCGGCGGTGGCGAGCAGGAAGTTGATCGCAAACAGCGGCAGGTTGGCCGCCACCCAGCCGCATGCGGCCTGCACGCC
>JASHYF010000123.1 GCA_030043235.1 Solirubrobacteraceae bacterium
GCGGCCGCGCATTCGCCGCGCAGACGATGACCCCCGCGCGCAGCGCGCGGACACTGGCCGGCCTGCTGCGCGAGCTGCTCGGCGCCGGCGCGTCATGAGGCGCGGCGGCGGCGCTCGATCCCCTCGCGGATGACCTCAGCGAGCTCGGCCGCGCGGGCGTCGTATGAGAGCTGTGCGCGCAGCGTCTCGCGGCCGAACGTACCCACCCGCCCCGCGAACTTCGCGGCCGCGAGCTCGGCGATGAGCTCGCGCATCGCCTCGCGGTCGTCCGGGCGCACCAACCACACGCCGGGCTTGCCGGCGAGGAAGCTCCAGTTCTCACCCTGCGGCACCGCCGCGAGGATCGGCCGGTCGGTCATCAGGTACTCGTAGGTCTTCGCCGATATGCGACCGCCAGGTGAGCCGTCCACGCGCTTGGGCAGCGTGATGAACAGCAGATCCGCGCGGCAGATGATCCGCGCGACCTGCTCGTGTGGGACCGGATCCAGCACGCCCACCACCCGCTCGACGCCGGCGCTCTCCAGCGCGCGCGCGACGACCGCGGGGTCGTAGGGATTGCCGTAGAGCATCACCTTCACGCGACCCTGCCAGTCGGGGTGCTCGGCGAGCACGTCGATCACCGCTTGGCCGATCACCGCCGGCGAGGACGTGCGCTGGTCGAGGACCGTGCGCTCGTAGCGACCCAGGCGCGTCCACGCCGCGTACAGGCGCTTGAGCGCGCCGGCCGGCTCCTCCGCGCCGATCAGCGTCCACCAGCCGGACATCGCGCCGACGTAGGCGATCTCGAAGCCGTCGCTCGCATCGCCAGAGGGGCCGGCGCCCTGGGCGCCCGCGCGCAGGTCCGCCTGCCCGGCGCCCGTTTGAAAGTCCGCCGGGTCGGCGCCGTAGCGGACGAGGCGCAGCTTCTCGCGCACGCCCGGCGACTGGCGCGAGCCCACCGCCTCGAGGTTCGTCTGCGACACGTACACGACGGCGTCAGCGCGCCGCATGTAGAGGTCCTCGAGCGCCTTCGCCAGACGGTAGTGCAGGCGCGTGGGGAAGAAGGGGTGCATGTCGGTGCACGTCAGCGAGTCGTCGAGGTTGAGGATCAGGGGCAGGCCGGTGAGCCTGGCGAGCGCGATCCCGGCCAGGCCTGAGGAGTAGGGCATCATGAACACCACGATCGCCTCCGGTGCGATCTCTCGGATCAGGCGCCTGCCGGCGCGGACGGCCGGGATCACCCAGAAGATCGACTCGTCCGGCCACACGAGCAGCTCGAGCAGCTTGTTCGCCCGCAGCCTGCGCAGCGCCGCGAACAGCCGCCGCGGTCGCCTGCCTGCGACGGCCTCGACGCGCACGGGCCGATCCGGGCCTGGGCGCCGTGCCTCGGTCAGCACGGTGACGTGCCAGCGCGAGCTGAGCCTGTCCAGCAGCTTGCCGGTGCGGATCGCCGTGGGCGTGGTCTCCGGCGGGAACGACTGGGCGATGCACAGCAGCGAGGGCATCTACGAGCGGATCCCCGCGGCCGGTGGCTTGGAGGGCGAGCCCGCCGGCGGCGGGGCGGCGAGGCGCGCCGACTCCCACCTCGCGCGCGCACGCGCGTAGGCGTCGAGCAGCGCCTGCACGTGGCGCTCGGGTGTATAGCGTGCGCTCACGATCTGCCGTCCGGCGGCCCCCATCGCCGCCTGCCTGGGCGGGTCGCCGAGCAGCTCCTCGAGCGCGCGGGCGAGCTCCCGTGCGTCGCCCGGGCTCACGCACAGGCCGTTGACTCCGTCGGTCAGCCAGTCGCCGACCCCGCCGGTGGCGCTGGCGACGACCGGCCGGCCGGCCGCCTGCGCCTCGATGCCGACGAGTCCCGCGGGCTCCGGCCAGCGTGAGGGCATCACGAGCACGGACGCCTCGGCGAGCTCGACGGCGAGCTCCTCGGCGCTCAGCCAGCCGGCGAAGCGCACGCGCCCGGCCACGCCCAGGCGCCGCGCGAGCCTGCGCATCGCATCGATCTGGCGGCCGTCGCCGCACACGACGAATTCCGCCTGCACGCTGCGCGCCGCCCGGATGAGCACGTCGACGCCCTTCGGCGCGATCACGCGGCCGGCGAACAGCACGCGCCGGCGCTCGGCGTGAGGAGTGGCCGGCCGCGGCGCGACCGTGGGGAACAGCGGAACGCGCGCTCGCGGCGCGATCCCGCCGGCCGACAGGTGGCCGTCCACGACGCTCGAGTACGAGATCACCAGATCCGCCCGCCTGAGCGCCTGCAGGGAGCGCCCGGCGCGCGCGTAGGATGCCGGCAGGCTCGCCGGGTTGCGCGTGTGGGCGCAGCCGCGCAGCAGCAGGTTGGGGATGCAGCCGAGCCCGTGCGCGCGGGCGCACTCGTGGCCGGGACGGAAGTAGTGAACGCCGGAAGCGCACGCGGAATAGCCGTGTACGCTGATCACCACAGGTGAGAAGGCCTGCATCGATGACAGCACCTCCGGATCCTCGAACTGGTGCGAGTGGATCACGCTTGGGGCGAGCGAGCGAGCGTCGCCCATGCGCGCCGCGGGCGAGGCGTGGGCGTTGAACAGCTCTGGGCTGCGGTGTAGCGTCACGCCCGCGATCTGCTCGGCCAGCTCCAGGCGCGCCGCAAGGACGTGCACCTCGACCCCATGCCGGGCGAGCGCGGCGGCGCTTGCGACGACGTGCGCCCCGACTCCGCCGTCCCTCGTCCATCGCGGCGTCACCAGCAGGACGGAAGTGGGCGTCATGGACGTCGGCTGGCCCGGACCTCGCCCGCGTGTCGTGCTCGCACGCACCTGTGATCGCAGGCGGTCATGGCGCGAATGATAGCCAAGGCCCGCACATCGAAAACGCGTGCGCGGACGCGCGCGGGGGCCGCCAGCGCGGCCGATCTGGGAGACTCGCCGGCATGAGCAGGCAGCCAGGCGGTGAGGCTCCACGCCCGGCTGCCGCGGCGAGGCCGAAGGTGATCTACGTGATGGGCGCGGGGCGCAGCGGCAGCACGATCCTCGGGGTCGCGCTCGGCAACTGCGCGCACGTGTTCTTCGCGGGCGAGCTCGACCACTGGCTCGTGAGGGCCGGCAGGCCGAGCTCCCGCCGCGCCGAGACCGAGCGCTTCTGGCGCGCCATCCTGCAGGACATGGGAGACCAAGCGGAGCTGTTCGGCGGCGCAACGAGCTCGCTGGAGCGCTCGTCCGCGCTGCTCGACGTGCGCAGGTGGCCGCAGCGGCGGCGACTGCGCGCGCGCTATCGTCAAGCCTCCGAGCGGCTGTACGTCGCGATCGCCGGCGCGACGGGCGCAACGCACATCGTCGACACCTCTCACTATCCGCTGCGCGCGCGCGAGATGCGTGCGCTGGAGGGCATCGAGCTGTTTCTCGTCTACCTGGTGCGCGACGCGCGCAGCGTCGTCGCGTCGCTGGGTCGCCGCGACGTTCGCGAGCGCACGTTCGGGCCGCTCACGGCCAACGCCTACTTGTGGCTGACGCAGGCGCTATCGACGCTCGTGTTCGTCAGCCACCCGCGGCCGCGCCGGCTGCTGGTCCGCTACGAGGAGCTCGTCCGGAATCCCGAGATGGTGCTCGGCGCGGTCCTGCGTCACTGCGAATGCGACGCGGCCCCACCGCAGCTCACGGAGCTGCACACCGGCGTGCCCTTTCACGGCAACCGGCTGATCGAGTCGGAGGTCGTGACGCTCGAGCGTTCGCCGGGGCCGGCTCCCGCGCGTCGCCCGTCGCTGACAGCGCTGCTCCAGCTCCCATGGAAGGCCGTCGCGTGGCGCCTGCGGCCGGCCGCGAGCGGCCGCTAGGCTGGGGCGCGACCATGCGCAGGCGGTTGACGAGAAGGGCCGTTGCGGCCGTCGCGCGCCGCCTGCAGCGCCCGGAGCTGCTCGCCGCGCTATACCCGGGAGCCAGGCGCGAGCTGCACGAACAGATCGCGCTGCGCGCGGTCCTCGCAAGTGCGCTCGCGCAGGACAGCACGTACGTCGACGTCGGCGCCAACCGCGGCCAGGTGCTCGCCGAGGCCGTGCGCGTCGCGCCCGCCGGGCGGCACCTGGCCTTCGAGCCGATTCCGGCGCTCGCCGAGGCGCTCGAGGCCGCGTTCCCGGGCGTGCAGTGCCGGCGATTGGCGCTCGGAGCGCGCCCCGGGCAGGCCGACTTCTGCTACTTCCGCGGCCTCGACGGCTGGAGCGGGCTTCGCCGCAACCCGGAGATCAGCGACGAGCGCGGCCGGCCGGAGCACCTGTCGGTGACGCTCTCCACGCTCGACGCGGAGCTCGAGGGGCTCTCGCCGGCGGTCGTGAAGATCGACGTCGAGGGCGCCGAGCTGGACGTGCTCGAAGGCGGTCGCTCGGCGCTCTCCCGTTCGCGCCCGCTGGTCATCTTCGAGCACGTCGCAACCGCGGCGTCGCTGTACGGATCGCCGCCGGGCGCGCCGTGGGATCTGTTGACCGAGCTGGGCTATCGCGTGTTCTCGCTGACCGGCGAGGGGCCGCTCACACGCAGCGCGTTCGTAGCTGGTGCGGCCTTCGTCAACTGGCTCGCCACGCCGGCCGCCTGAGTGAGCGGTGGAGCACGCCAGCTTGAGCGCGCATGGGCGGCTTGGTACTGTGAGCGTATGACACGTCCGCCATCGGTCCTTGCTGGAGGCTACGCCTCAGGGGTTCGCTAGGTGCTCCGTTGAGCGCTCGAGGGGTGCGCGGAAGTTCGCTTGCGTGTCTCATAGCCGCAGCGACGCTGATCGCGCTCGCCGGCTGTGGTGGCGGGGGGGCGAGCCGAGACAAACAGAAAGAAGCGCCGGCACCGCGCGCCGCGGCGCAGACCAGCGATCAGAGCGAACCGGGAGAAGAAGCGGAATCGGCTGAAGGGAAAGAACAAGAAGCCTCAGAACTGGCGCAAGACAGGGAAATGCTCTCGCTGCTCGAAGCCAAGCGACGCGAAGAAGCGGCGGAAGAAAGCGCCAGGCAGGCGGAAGCGAACGCCAAGCGCAAAGAAGCGCTGGCCGCGGCCAGGGCCAAGCGGCGCGAAGCGGCCGCGGCCAAGCAGGCCGCCGAACGCGAGCGGGCGGCGCAGGAGAAGATACGCAAACAGGAAGAAGCGCTCCAGGCCAAGGCCAAGGCCGAGCAGCAAGAAGCGGCAAGGAGAGAACGCGAAATGCAGCACGAACGCGAAATACAGCACAGACGAGAAGCGCAGCACACCCACGCCACCAAGCAGCCGGCCATCGAACAGGCCACCACCGAGCAGTCGAGCACCTCAGCCCCGGGCGGCGCTCAGTGAAGCCCGCGGACGCTCACGCGGAGCGACCGCCGGAGCGTCGACGGCTGCCGCGGGCGGCGCTCGCGTGCGCGCTCGCGCTCGCGCTCGTCGCGCTGCTCGCCGGCTGCGGCGGCGGGAAGGGCGCGAAGGGATCCGGCGCGGCGGAATCCGGCGCGGAAGTAAGGGGCACCAGCCCGGTGGAAGCCGCCGAAGCGGCGAGCCGCAAGCGCGAAGCGGAGATCGGGGCACGCGAGGATGCACGTGAAGCCACCGAATTCGCAGCGCTGAAGAAGCGTCACGAAGCGGAAGCCAAGCAGAGAGAAGCAGCTGAAGCGGCCAGACGCTCCGGCAAGTCCTCCGGCAAGTCCTCCGGCAAGTCCCGCTCCTCGGGCAAGACCAAGGCGAGCGGCACGAGCTCCAAAGGGAAGTCGACCAAGAAAGGCAAGGGCAGCTCGTCGTCCACGTCGAACCCCGCCGAAGAAGCCGCGCGCAAGCAATTCGCCCAGGAAGAAGCCGAAGAAGAACGCGCGTTCAAGAAGCTCGAACAGCAGAAGCAATGACCGCGCCGGGGCGCCAAGCCTCGGCGAGGAAGCCGATGATCTGATCGGGGTCGTCCTGGTCGACCAGTCCCGTACGGATGCAGCGGTCGTCCCGGAACCCGGTCGGGTTGATATCGAGTCCGAACGGCCGCGCGTGAAGCAGGTAGCGGTACCACATGCGCAGCGAGGCGCCGCCGATGCCGCCGCGCTGAGTCAGTCCAGGTCGCTGTAGCCCCACAGGGCAAGGAGATCGCGGCCGAGGTACTCGCTGAGCGCGTGCACCTCTCCCTTGAAGCGGCGGCGGAGCTCGAGCATGAGCTCCTCGTCGGGCGGCTCGGGTGCCGCGAGCACCACCCGCCGCTGGGCCGCCACGAAGGCCCCCCGGCGCACCCGACGGGGCGTCACGAGCTTGATCGTCCGCTTGGCGGCGCTGGCGAGCGCCCCGCGCCCGTAGGCCACGTCGAACAGCTTCTCGTCGAGCCCCACCCGCCGGCGCACCGTGGGGTTGGCTTGGGGCACCTCCGCCGGCGGGCCGGGGTCCAGGCCGAGGAAGCGCTCCACCTTCCGCAGCGTGCCCTGGTTGTCGGCGCGGAAGTCCTCGTAGATCAGCACCAGCACCTGCTCGGGGGGGAACGCCGCGTGGTAGCGGCGCATCTGCTCCACGTAGCGGATGTGGTCGCTGTAGAGGAGCACCCCCGGCTGTTCGCGGGCGATCCACGTGGGCAGGCGCCCCTGGCGGCGCTCCGGCTCGAGCTCGAGCGCCCGGCGCAAGCTCGGCTCCACCTCGGCGCGACTTTGCAGCATCTGCATGTGCAGCGAGCGCAGGTAGCTCGCGGGCTCCCGCACCAGCACGATGATGCGCGCGCCGGGCTGAGCGTCGGCGATGCGGGCGGCCGCGGTGGGCGAGAGGATGTAGCGGATGGAGGCGTCGCCCACGAGCTGGTCCTCGCGCGCAGCTGCGAACAGCGCGCGGTACTGCTCGAGGGTCTCGGGCCGCGGCACGGCGCGTCCCGGATCGGGCGCCACGTAGAGATCGCTGGCGAAGAAATTCGGCTCCTTCCAATTGGACATGTACACCTGCGGATTGCGCTTGAGCGTCTCATACAGCGCGGTGCTGCCGCACTTGGGGTAGCCGACGATGAAGAAATCGGGGATTCGCCCGGCCACCTCGGTCATCGCGCCTACGCCCTCACAGCGGCGGGCGGTCGGGCTCATAGCCCCATGCGCCCGCCAGGTCGCGGCCGCGAGCCAACGTGGTGGGCGCACGCGGGCCGCCGGCGGGCCCTCCTCGGGAACGCGGGCGAAGAAGTGCGGTCCCCTTCACCGCGGGCATGAATATCTGGCCTTCACCGCGGGCATGAATATCTGGGGGTGGACCCGGAGCATCTCGTACAGGGCGCTGCTCCCGCACTTGGGATGGCCGGCGATGAGGAAATCGGGCCGTGAACCAGCAGTCACGGCAGCCGAGTGTATATCGAACGGTCAAGCCCGGCAGCGATGCCTGCCGGCGCCCTCAGCGCAGGCGGCGCAGGTGCCGCGTCGATCTCGCGCCGAGCGCGGGCTAGGAGGAGGAGCGCGCTTCTTCTTCCTCGCCGGCACCCAGCACGGGCGCGCCTTCCTGGGCGCTGGGCGTGGTGGCGAACGAGGGGGCGACCTGCAAAGTGAACGGTGCGCTTGCCACGTCCTGGACCCCGCGGCCGCCGGCGACGCTGATCCTCAGGGTGTAGCTTCCCGGCCGCTTGAAGGTGTGCGCGATCGAGTAGCTCGAACCGCTGAGCACGCCCGTCGCCAGCACCATGAAG
>JASHYF010000124.1 GCA_030043235.1 Solirubrobacteraceae bacterium
GCGACCGTGCGCGCCAGCGGGTCGGAGCGGCGCATCGCGCGCCAGCCCGCCAAGAGCGCCGCACCCAGGCCGACGACGGCCAGCAGCCCACCGACCAGGCCCGTCTGCGAGAGCGTGCGCAGCTCGACGCTGTGCGGGTAGCGCGGGGTCTCGTCGCTGCGGCCGTGCACCAGGTACTGCTGGGCGAAGTTGTCCGCGCCGATCCCGAGCACGGGGTGGGCGAGGAATTCGTCGAGCGCCACGCGGTAGAAGTCGTAGCGAGCGCTGCCCAGGCCGCTCAGCAGCCGCGATCCCGAGCTGGAGTCCGAGCTGTAGCCCTGCTCGAAGCTGTGCCAGGCTTTTTCGACGCGCGTGACCGGATTGCCGGCCGCCACGAGCCCGCCCGCCAGCACCGCCACGAGGCTCGCCACCGCCGCTGCCCGCAGCGCAACGCGCACTCGCCTCACGGCGTCCTGCGAAAGCGCGCGCCGGCTCTCGGCCGCCGCGCCCAGCGCCACCACCACGGTCACCGCCAGCGCAGCCGCGAACGTCGCCGCGGTGGCGCTGTGCAGCGTGCCGGGCACCACCGCTTCGCGGCTCAGGTGATCGCCCACGCGCAGCACCGCGGGCGCAGCTGCCGCCACGCCGGCCGCCACGGGGACGAGCAGCGCAAACGTGCGCGTGCGCTCGCCCAGCAGCGCGAACACCAGCACGAGCATCACCGGCGTGGCGTACAGCGAGCCGCGACTCTGGCTGAGCAGCGCGACCTCCGCCAGCAGCACCGCGCCACCGGCCAGCAGGCCGCGAACGCCCCACGGCAGGCTCCGCTCCCGAGCCAGCAGCAGCGCCGGCCAGAACGTCATCAGCCACAGCGCCGCGTTCGCGTTGGGATAGCCGCTCGGGTAGAACAGGCGACCTCCGTGGAACAGCGACTGCAGGCTCGTCCTGCCCGCGCCGTCGACGTGCAGCGCCACGAACGCCGCCAGCGCGATCATCGCGAGCGTCCACGCGCACAGCATCAGCGCCGCGCTCGCGCCGCGCTGGCGCCACCACGCGAACAGCGCGAACACGCCCAGGTACAGGAGCGTGCGGTCGGCCCCTTCCCACGCCTCCCCCGGCACTGCGGCCCACAGGATCGACAGGAAGCTCAGCGCCGTGTACGCGGCCAGCGCGCCCAGCGCGATGCGCACGCTCGCCGGGACCTCCCGCGCTCGCAGGCCGATCACGCCCACGCCGACGAGCAGCAGCGCGATCACCACCAGCCCCCCCGGCGCCCAGTGCGTCAGCGGATAGCCGGCTTCGCTCGTCGCCCACACGACGAACAGCGCCAGCGCCGCCAGCGCAGGCACGGTCGCCGGCGCTTCGCGCAACGACGCCGCGAGCTTCGCAGTCACCCAGCCAACGATAATCGCAGCCATGCCCGACTCCGCCGCTCTGGCCGGCTTCTACGAGGACGCCTACACGCGCGAGGCCGCCGAGGCGGCCAGATACGCGCGCTGGCGCGCCCTCGGCGCGGTCGGCAAGGCCGAGCACGTGATCGCGCTCTGCCGGCGCGCGGGGCTGTCCTCGGGCGGGCACCCGATAAATACGCTGGAGGTCGGCTGCGGCGACGGCGCGCTGCTCTGCGAGCTGCACCGGCGCGGCTTCGGCGGAGCGCTGTGCGGCGTGGAGATCGCGCAGGCGGCCGTCGAGATCGCGCGCGCGCGCCCGCAGATCCACTCCGTCGAGCTCTACGACGGGCTGCACCTGCCCGCCGCCGACGGCGCGTACGAGCTGGGCGTGCTCTCACACGTGCTCGAGCACGTGCCCGACCCCGCGGCGCTGCTCGAGGAGGTCGCCCGCGCGTGCCGCGCGGTCGTGCTGGAGGTGCCGCTCGAGGCCAACCTCTCGGCGCGCCGCGCGCGCAAGCGCGAGCACGCCGCGGAGGTCGGTCACCTGCACACGCTGGCGCGTACGGACGCGCGGGCGATCGTCGCGCGCGCGGGGCTGCGCGTGGCGGGCGAGCTCGAGGACCCGCTGCCGCTCGCGGTGCACCGCTTCTTCGCCGCCGGCGTGCGCGCCCGCGCGCTCGCCAGCGTCAAGTGGGCCGTGCGCACCGGCGTGCACCGCGTGTGCCCGCCGCTCGCGCGGCGGCTGTTCACCGTGCACTACGCGTGCCTGTGCCTGCCGGCCAGGTAGTCGCCGTGCTTCACAGGTTCACAGCTTCACAGTCCCACGGCTGGATGGCGTCACGCTGGATGGCGTCACGGCTGGATGGCGTCACGGCTGGTTGGCGCCACGGCTGGTTGGCGCCACGGCTGGTTGGCGCCACGGCTGGATGGCGCCACGGCTGGATGGCGTCACGCTGGATGGCGCCGCGGCTGGATGGCGCCGTTCAGGGGGCGGCGGGCCGCGTGGCCGCGGAGAGCAGCAGCGCGAGCACCCGCCCCATCAGCTCGTCCGGCACGGCCTGCGGGTCGGCGAGCTTCTGGCGCGCGATGCCGTCCGCGAGCGCGTCGATCGCCACCGCCAGCTGCTCCGCCGGGATCTCCAGCTCGAGCTCGAAGTCGCGCACGCCGTCGGCGATCAGCTGCGTCAGCGTCTGCCGCACCTGCGCGAAGCGCTCGGCCACCTTCGGACGGACGCGCGGGTCGCGCACGCCGTACGCCCAGAACTCCATGAACAGCAGCAGCAGCTCCGGCTCGCGCTCGATCATCGTCATCCAGCGGCTCGCGCCGCCCGCCGCGCGCTCGGCCACCGTCGCCCGCGGACGCACGGCCTCCACGATCTCGCGCGCGTGCTCGTCGATCTCGCGCTCCATCAACGTCAGGAACAGATCCTCCTTGCCGTCGAAGTTCGAGTACAGCGCGCCCGTCGAGAAGCCCGCCTCCGAGGCGACCTCCTCCACGGAGGCTCCGTGGAAGCCGCTGCGGGCGAACACCCTGCGCGCGGCCGCCAGCAGGCGCTCGCACGTGTTCGCCCGGCGCTGCTCGCGCGTCATGCGAATCGTGCCGGCGCTTGCCGCAGCGCCCGGCGCGACCACCTCGCGACCCTCGCTCCTCATCATTTAAATAATCTTAGTTGACAGAGCAAACGTCATTCCGATAGCGTTCGCTATCCAATTCCAACTGCCGGTGTGAGAGGAGCACCACATGGCGATCGTCACGAGACCAAACCCGGCCGATGCCGCCAACGTGGCAGGCCTGCCCGTCGACGCGATCTCCTACGAGGACCTGTACGCGCGCTGGGAGCGCGGCAACTGGTCGGCGACCGAGCTCGACTTCACCGGGGACGCGCGCCAGTGGCACGAGGACTTCACCGAGTTCGAGCGCACCGCCGCGATCTGGAACTACTGCCTGTTCTTCTGGGGCGAGGACGCGGTCGCCGACATCCTCTCCCCGTACATCGACGCCGCGCCGCGCGAGGAGCAAAAGTACTTCCTCACCACGCAGCAGGTGGACGAGGCGCGCCACGCGGTGTTCTTCAAGCGCTTCATGCAGGAGGTCTGCGGCATCGGCGACGGCTCGATGGCGAGCGGCCTGCAGGCCGTGCGCCCGCAGCTGACGATCGGCTTTCGCAAGATCTTCGACCGCCTCGACAGCATGGCGGACGAGCTGCGCGCGGACCGCTCGCCCGCGAAGCTGGCGGCGGCGGTGACGCTGTACCACATCGTCATCGAGGCCGCGCTCGCCCAGCCGGGGCAGCACTTCATCTGCAGCTACCTGGAGCGGCGCGAGCAGCTCCCCGCGTTCCGTGAGGGGATGGCCAACATCGCCGCCGACGAGCAGCGGCACATCGGCTTCGGCGTCAAGCTGCTGGCGGACCTGCGCCGCGAAGACCCCGTGCGCGTGCCCAGGGCGGTGGCGCGCACGCTGCGCGAAGTCACCCGCTACACCTCGCAGGTGCTGATGCCGCCGGGCTGGGACGAGCGCTACGTGACCGTGTTCGGCTCCACGCTCGACGAGGTCGGCGTCGAGGGCCTGACGTCGATGACCACCAAGCTGCGCTCCGCGGGCATGGCGATCGACACGCTGCCGGGGCCCGCGCTGCTGCCGCACGGGCTCGCCCCGCTGGAGATCGCCCAGCGCGGGCGCGCGCTGGCGAAGGCCGGCGTGATCGGCGTGCGCGAGAGCCCCACGCTGCGCGACCGCGACACGGTGGCGCTGCTGTTCGACACGCTGCGCCGGCAGGTCAACCCCGAGCACGGGCTGTCGCGGCCGACGACCTTCCAGTGGGAGTTCACCGACCCGGACGTGCCCACCTGGCACCTGACGGTGTCCAACCGCTCGAGCTCCGTGGCCGAGGGCGATGCGCCGCGAGCGGACCTGCGCGTGCGCATCTCCTGGCAGGACTGGGTGGACATCATCGGCGAACGCCTGGACCCCGTGCGCGCGCTCGCCACCGGACGCCTGCGCCCGCGCGGCAACCCGCTCGCGCTGGCGCGGCTGGCGAAGGTGTTTCCGCGGGGGTGAAGCGGCGGCGCTTCAGCGGTGGTCCCGGCCGCGGCGACCGGCGACCAGGGTGGTCCACAAGAAAGCGGCGCTCCGGTTGGTTTGAGATGAAGGCTCCCACCGGGACCTCGATACCCAGAACGGGTGCATCAGCGGCGTGACGGTGCAGAATCCGAAGTGCGGTCGATCCTTTGAGGCACCGCGCGCGAAGCTCCG
>JASHYF010000125.1 GCA_030043235.1 Solirubrobacteraceae bacterium
AGAGCATCGCTCTCTTGGGATGAACCCGATTGGATCGGAAATGTGGCCGACTCGCCAGCGGACCTCGCCCGGCGTCTCCAGGCCGGGGGTGTTCAGACGTCTGCGCTGGCGAATTGGCGCGCGGCGCGAACCACAGCGACGAAATCCTCAGGTACCTTGCCGTTGCGCAGCACCCCGATCGGTGCCTGGTCGTCGAGACGGCTGTTGGTGCCGAACAGCCAGTTGCGGGTCGTGGCCTGGTCGTAGCAGTCAAGCAACATGCGCACGACCTTGTAGCCCTCGCGCAACCGCAGTTCGACCTGCGGGGTGGGTGTGGGCCCGTCGGGCTTGCGGTAGCGACCGATCTGCTTGACGTCGTTGAGCCCGGCGAGGTAGGCGGTCATCCGCTGTCCGAGGGTGTCCTGTAGGAAGCCGGCGACCGCGGCGATCGGCTGTGCGGACCCATCATGCTCGAGCTGCTCGGCCGTACTGAGAACGAGGGGCATCGTGTTCCTCCTTTCGTCGTCGTCCAAACACTACCATGCAGCACCCCTAAAAACAACCCCTAAAACACACCAAGCGGGCCGTACGCGAGCACTTCAGGTGTCAGCTGCGGCGTCTCATCGATGTGAGACAGGACAGGCTCATCCATGTGAGACCGTAGATGTCTCAGAGCGGGAGGCCGGGATATGTACGGTACTCGAGGTGCTCGCCGGCTTGACAGAGCGTGCGCACAAACCGTTCTGAACGGTCGGGAACACGAACCAGCCGGCCTCGCCCTGTGCGATCAGCGTGGGGGTGTCGAGGACTCGCGCTCCGTGTAATCGAGATGGAATTGTGGGCCTCCGGGTTGGTCGAAGGTCACGACAAAGGCCTCGAAGAAGTCGGCACGGCCGAGCACGGGAGCGGTTTCCTCGGCGTACTGCGGGACGAGATCGAGTTCAGGCCCCCACGGCTTGCTGCCGCGCATGATGCGCGCTCGAATTACATGCGGGGTTTCCCAGGTCGGGAAGGCGACATCGCCCGCGCCAACCGAGTCCTCGGGCGTGGGTTCAAAGGCCTCTGGGCGGATCCCGAGACTGACGCCGAGATCCTTGGGCAGGAGCGTAACGTCAGCACCGCTGTCCACGATCGCGCCGATGCCGCGGACCCCGCCGGGGCCTTGCAGCGCTCTCCGGACGACCGGGATGCTGTCGGAGTACGGGATGGTGAGGCGCGCCATATAGATAGGTGTCTAGGAGCGTGTCCCAGTAACGCCATTTCGCGGCCTTGGCGTGGGACAGCGCCCCACTTTGGGCCGCTGACGGGCATGGATTTGGGACGACGGCCGAGAAATGGGCGATTTCGTGCGTGCCATCCCCCACCGGAGCATTACTGACCCACGCTCCTAGTAGTGCTCTGTTAGCTTTTTACTCGCGTTGTGGTGGTGGGTGGAGGGGCAGGCTGGTGAGGTCGATGGTTTGTTGGCAGGTGGAGCAGCGGCCGGTCCAGCACTTGAAGATCGGTTGCAGTAGCTGCACGGTCTTCGGGAGTGTCAGGCCGGCCGCGGGGCTTTTGGGTGCAGGCGCTCCAGGGTGAGGAATCCGTGGGCGGCGGTCACGAGCGCGGTGTGGTGGTACCAGCCGAGGTATGAGCGTCCCTCGTAGTGGTCGAGGCCGAGCTCGCCCTTGAGCTGCTTGTAGTCGAGCTCGATCTTCCAGCGCAGCCTGGCCAGACGGGCGAGCGTTTGGCGCTTGGTCTTCGCTGGCATGTTGGAGAGCCAGTAGTCGCTCGGCTCCCGGTGCCCCTCGGGCCACTCGGCGATCAGCCACTCCTCGCGCGGCGGGCTCTGCCCGCCCTTTGCCCATCTGCGGTCGTGCGCGCGCCAGTGGTGCGCTGAGCGCGCGCGCACGAACGCAAAACGGGAGGTGAGCGGCTTTCCGTCGGGCCCGTCGCGGAAGGTGATCGCTTTGAAAGCTCCCTTCCCCAGACGAGCGATCAGCGCGCCGATCGACTCGGCCTCGCGGTCTGGGTGCGGGCATGTGGCGGGCCGCCCGCGTGGGCGCTCGCGCTCCTCGGGCATCTGAAACTGCGTCTCGGGACAGAACACCGTCGTCTCCGGCGAGACCGACAGCACGTACTGGAGGCCGCCATCATCCAAGCGGTCGCGCAACTCGGTGTTGTTGCCGTAGGCGCTGTCGCCCAAAAGCGGCGCCTTTCTCACCCTCCAGCCCGTGGCGCGCAACGCGAGATCCACGCCGAGCGTCGGCTTGGTCTTGAACGTGACATCCTCGGGGATCCTCGCCTTCGCTCGACGCTCGGCATCCTCACACCACTCCTCCGGCAGATACAGCTCCCACCCCAACGGCACCGTGCCCTTCTGACCCACGGCGTGCAGCGAGACACCGATCTGGCAGTTGCCCGTCTTGCCCAGCGTCCCCGAGTACTGGCGCTTGACCCCCGGCGAGTCCTTGCCGTCCTTCACGAACCCAGTGTCATCCAGCACCCACGCCTCGATGTCGATCTCGCCAGCGACCCGCTCCGCCGTAGCCTTCACCACCAACGCCGGATCCCACGTGCTGACCGCCAAGAACTGCTGCAAGCTCTCATAGTCGGCGTCATCGCCCAGCCGCGCGACCATCGGTTCAAGCGACTTGCGGGAACCCCCCTCGATCAGCCCCCGCAAATACAAGCGACCATTGACGAGCTGCACCGGCCGGTTCACCGCCTTCGTGAGCACCTCATCAGCAAACGCCTCCAAGCGCTCGCGCACCGCCACAGGACCATCCACCGTCGCCTCCACCACCGCCATCACGACCTCCTCACGTCGATCACCAGACGCAAGAACGGTTCGCCGAACCAGCGACGAATCCTACAAAAAACCTAACAGAGCACTACTAGGTGCCCACCCTGCGCGAACTCGCCGACCGCCTGGGGCTCGCACTGGCGCAAGGATCACTGCGACCACCATGACCAGCCTATACGTCCGAAAGATCGTTCGTCGAACGATGTCACGGAGCTTGCTCGGCGTCATGGACGCCATTACCGAGGCGGCCGGATGCTCCCGGGCTAATTCGCAGCTCGGGCGTCGCCAGCAGCGAGGAACGCGGGCGGGTCACTGTGCTGGTCACGCTTGTGTGCGCTCGCCTTGACAGGCGTTGTGGAAAGGGCTACTGTCCACCCATGTCCGATCGGGATCTGCCAGAGGCCGTGGCCTCTTTGATCAAGGCCCAGAGGGACTATGCCGCAGTCCAGGCCAGTGCCGATACCTTGCTCTCCAACGCACAGCAACGCCGCGAAACCGCCATGCGCCGGGTCGCGGCGCTCGGATTGTCTCACCGTCGCATCGGCGAGCTGACCGGCCTCAGTCACACGCGCGTAAATCAGATTCTTGGCACTGGCACAAAGCGACCACCGCAGGATATCCATTTCCCCCCTGGCTCCCTGCCACCGCCAACGACTGTGCCTCTCGCCGCATTGCGAGCCATCAGTGAGCAGGGACCGCGGGCATGGCGGGTCAAGGAGATCGCTGACGAGCTTGAGGCCCGC
>JASHYF010000126.1 GCA_030043235.1 Solirubrobacteraceae bacterium
GGACGGGTGCTGTGCGTGGGGCTCGCGCTGGCGGCGCTCGGCTGGGGTCTGGACACGCAGACGCGCGTGCAGACCGACATCACCAAGCTCGTGCCGCAGGATCTCGGCTCGCTGCAGAACCTGAACACGGTCGAGCGCATCACCGGCGTGGGGGGCGAAATCGAGCTGATGGTCGAAGGCCGAGACCTCACCAAGTCGTCCACGATCGAATGGATGACCGGCTACCAGAAGGCGGTGCTGGCGCGCTTCGGCTACAGCCCCGCGCGCGGCTGTGAGCGCGCGCGCCTGTGCCCCGCGTTCTCGCTGCCGGACCTCTTCCAGGGGCAGGCGGCGACCGCCGCGCCGGGCACGAAGCTCTCGCAGGCGGAGATCGACGGGCTGCTGGGTGCGATCCCTCCGTACTTCTCACAGGACGTGATCACGCCCGACCGGCGCGTGGCGGCGCTGTCGTTCGGCATCCGTCTGATGAGCCTCGAACAGCAGCAGCGGCTGATCGAAGGCATGCGCGCGGCCCTGCACCCTCCGGCGGGCGTGCGCGCCAGCCTCGTCGGCCTTTCGGTGCTGGCGGCGCAGTCCGGATCGCTCCTCGCCGACCCGTGGCGGCGCCTGGAGACGCTGCTCGCCGGCCTGATCGCGGTGGCGATCGTGCTGCTCGTGGCCTTCCGCGGAGACCGCCGCCGCGCGCTCGTGCCGCTCGCGCCGATCGTGCTCGCGAGCGGATGGTCGGCGCTGATCCTGTTCGCGGTGAGGGTGCCGCTGAACCCGATGTCGGTCACGCTAGGCGCGCTCGTGATAGCGATCTCCACCGAGTTCAGCGTGCTGCTGTCCGAGCGCCACCGCCAGGAGAAGCTCGCCGGCTACGACACGATCGAGGCGCTGCGCCGCAGCTACCGGCGCACCGGCGCCGCCGTGGCCGCCTCGGGCGCGACCGCGATCGCCGGCTTCGGCGTGCTCGTGCTGTCGGACATCGCGATGCTGCGCGACTTCGGCCTGGTCACGTTGATCGACCTGAGCGTGTCGCTCGCCGGCGTGCTGATCGCGCTCCCGGCCACGCTCGTGCTCGCGGCATCGTCCCCGGAGAGGGACGCCGCCGCCGCACCGGAGGGGGAAGGCGGCACGCGACGGGCCCGCGTCGGGCGCGCTGTGCGCCAGGCGTGGGTCCGCTCGTGAGCTCCTCGCGCTATCGCCGCTACGCCGGTCTGCTGGGGGCGATCGTGCTCGTGGCGCTGGTGGTGCACGGGGTGTTCATCAGTCCGCCCAACCCCACGGGCATCCCGCCGGGCCAGCGGCTGCCACCGTTCGCCGCGCCGCTCGCCCAGGGCGACGTCGACGGCGAAGCGGACATCGCCACGCACGCCAACGACGGCGATGCCGGGCGGGTCCCGGCGTGCGCGGAGCGCGGCGCGGGCATCCTCAACGTCTGCGAACTCTATGAACACGGACCGGTGGTGCTCGCGCTGTTCGTCGACGCGGGCTCCTGCGCGTCGGTGCTCGCCAGCATGCAAGCGCTGAGTCCCGAGTTCCCGGCGGTGCGCTTCGCCGCCGTGGCGATCCGCGGCGAACGGGGGCAGCTGCGCGCGCTGATGCGCCGGCAACGCCTGACCCTGCCGATCGGCCTCGATCCCGAAGGCCGGCTGGCGACGCTCTACAAAGTGCTCACCTGCCCGCAGGTGAGCTTCGCCTACCGCGGCGGCGTGGTGCAAGGCAAAGCGCTGCTCGGCAACGTCTCGCCGGCGCGCCTGCGCGCGCGGGTGCGCGAGCTGGTGGCGGCGTCGCGAGCGCGCGAACGGCGGGCGACCACGTGAGCGACGGCGGGCGAGCGGCCATCAGCAGCGTCGGCTGGCTGGCGCGCGAGATCGAAGACGAGCTGCCCGGGCTGCGGCTGCTCGTCGGAGAGGCCCGGCACGCGCGCTCGCAGCCGCTCACCGCCGGCTCACCGCCGGACGTGCGCGTGCGCCTGCGCGAGCTCTCCGACCGCTTTCGCGGGGCTCGCGCGGTGGGCATCCGTCGCGAGGCCGTGCCGGGCGCCTACCGCGTCTTCTTTCGCCAGATCGGCCTCGATCCCGACGTGGTGCGCACGCCGATCGAGGCGGCAGTGATGGAGCGGATGCTGCGCGGCGGCCTGCTCACAGGCGGCCTGCTCGAAGACGTGCTGCTGATCGCGCTGCTCGACACCGGCGTGCCGGTATGGGCGCTGGACGCCGAGCTCGTCGACGGCCAGCTCGGCATCCGCGCAAGCAGCGACGGCGAGCCGCTTGGGCGCGCATCCGGAGCGCCGGCGCTGCCCGCTGGCCGCCTCGTCGTCGCCGACGCCTCGAACGCGCTCGCCGTGCTCTTCGGCGAGGCGGCGCCCGGCCACCAGCCCTGCGCGCGGACGCGTCGCCTGACGCTGTTCGCCGTGCAGGTGGCCGGCGTGCCCACGCTGTACGCGGAGGAGTCGCTGTGGATGTGCCGCTCGGCGCTCGAGCAGCCGTAGGCGCCCGCGGGCACTTCACCGGCGCCGTCGGCGGCCGTCTTCGCGACGACGGCGAAGTGCGTCAGCGAGCTCGGCGCCGCTGGTAGAATCGGCTCCTGCCGGAGAGGAGGCGGGTGTGTCCCACTACGAGCAGCAGGTCATCGATCGAGACGACACGGCCCACGGCGACCGCGACGCTCGGGGTTCGCACCCGCTCGCGGCAAGGCAAACGGCGAGCGCCCCGCGCCGCGAACCGGAGGAGCGCGCCGCGCGGGCCACGCTGCGTGCGCAGATCGCCCGCCTGGAGCGCGAACGCGCGGCGATCGTAGCCGAGCGCTTTCCCTTCATCGCCGCTCCCGCTCCCACCGGGGCAGTCGGCATGGGCCCCCGGCTGTTGGGTCTCGGCGAGCTCGAGCGCGTGCGCGACCAACTGGCCGCGGGCGTGCAGGAGCTGCACGTGCGCGTGCGCGAGCGCGCCGAGCACGAGCGTCGCGCGCGCGAGCAGCTGCAACGGATGCGGCTGGAACCCGGCCGCTACAAGTTCGCCCGGCTGCCGGTCAGGGATCTCGGGCTGGGGGTGTGCGGGGCATGGGAGGTGCGCCCGCGCCTCGGCCTGATCGGGATGCTCGCCGGCTGGTGGCAGCTGAAGCTGTCCTCGGGCTGTCCGTTAGCCAGGGGGCCGCGCGCGGCGCGGCCCCGGCGCTTCCAGTCGAACTGGGCCCGCGGATCGACCGCGGCCCCGATTCACAGGTGCGATCCGCGCGCGGCCCGATTCGCAGGGTGCGATCCGCGCGCGGCCCCGATTCACAGGTGCGATCCGCGCGCGGCCGATCCACAGGCGCAATCGACGCGCGGCCCCGCTCACGCGGGTGAGGCCATGCTCTCCGGCAGCCACGGCGTCGCCGTCCATGCGCGACCCCGATGCACCGACGTGAGCATCGCCGCCAACGCGGCGCGCTGACGCTGGGTCATCGAACCGATCGTCTTCTTCTCCGACATCGGCACCTGCGCGAGGAACTTGCGGCAGCGGGTCTGTCCCCAACGGCGCTGGCTCACCAGCAGGTCGGAGACCGCCATGCTGTGCGCCTCCCACGGGCATTCGAGGATCACTTCCGCCACGTGGATCTCACCGATCGCCACGCGGCGCTTGAGCTCCGCGCGCGCGAGACGCACCTTGTTAGCGCGCTCGAGCGCGCGCATGTACTGCGGACCGCCAGGGGCAACCGTCGCTGTCGCGTTCATAGGGCACTCTCCCCCGTTCCGGACGCGTTCCACCCGCGCCGAGAACGTGCTTGCTCGGAGTTTTCAGTTACATCCCTGCCAGGCCGTGCCGAGCCACCGCGAGGCGCCGTGTGGCCTCTCCCGCCACCTTGCCCCTATCCCGACGATCATGGGGGGCGAGCCCCGAAACGGTCTTGCAGAGCGCACGTGCAAGCTAATCAGCGCGGACGGCGCGGTCAATATCTCGGCGGCGGGATCGTACGCTAGAAGCGACCTTTTTCGTGAGCGGCGCGACTTGTGAAGAAATGGACAAGTCTCACGGCCTCACGCGTGCGACGCGCGCTGGAGGTCCTGGGGCTCGGGCAGCGGCCCGTGCTGCGGCTCAGGTCGCGGCCCCGTGCTGGGGCTCCGGCAGCGGCCCGTGCTGCGCCTCGAACTCGCGCTTGACGCGCGCGAACACCTCCAGCGCACGGTCGAGCGTGTCGTGGTCGTGCGTGGCCATCACGCTCGTGCGCAGCAGCGCACCGCTCGGCGGCACGGCCGGATGTATCACGCAGTTGGTGAACACGCCGCCGTCGTAGAGCGCGCGCCACAGCAGCGCTGCCTTCCAGTCGTCACCGACGATCACCGGGATGATCGGGGTGCGGATCGACGCGAGCGGCGCGTCCTGTCCGGGGCCGGTGCGCACCGGCTCGCCGCCCCCCAGGCAGAAGCCGAGCGCCTGCAGGCCGTCGGCGAGGTAGCTCGCGCGCTCGAGCACGCTCGCCAGCAGCGCCGATCCTTCGTCCGAACGAACGATCTTCAGCGCCGCGAGCGCCGCCCCCAGCGCGGCGGGGACCGCGGAGGCGGTGAACAGGAATGCGCGCGAGGCGATGCGCAGGTAGTCGATCACCTCCGCGGGACCCGTCACGAAGCCGCCGCACGCGGCCAGCGACTTGGAGAACGTGCCCATGCGCAGGTCCACGCGATCCTCCACCCCGAGCAGCTCGCACGCGCCCGCCCCGCGAGCGCCGAGGACGCCGGCGCCGTGGGCCTCGTCGACCATCAGGCGCGCGCCGTGGCTGGCGCAAAGCTCCGCTATGTCCACCAGCGGAGCCACGTCGCCCTCCATCGAGAACACGCCGTCCACTACCACCAGCGCGCCGCCGCCGTCGCCCTCGGCCCGCTCGAGCGCGTGCTCGAGCCTGTCCAGGCGGTTGTGGCGGAAGGGGCGCATCTTCGCGCGCGAGATCAGCGCGCCGTCGAGGATCGACGCATGGTCGGCGGAGTCCACGATCACCGTGTCGCCGGGGCCGAGCAGCGTGCCAAGCGTGCCCGGGTTGGCCTGGTAGCCGGTCGTGAACACGATCGCGTCCTCGCTGCCCATCCACTCCGCCAGCTCGCGCTCGAGCTCGAGGTGCAGCAGCGTGGTTCCGTTGAGCAGGCGCGAGCCGGTCAGCCCCGTGCCGTAGCGGTGCAGCGCGTCCTCCGCGCCCTTCATCACGCGCTCGTCCGCGGTCAGGCCGAGGTAGTTGTTGGACGCGAGCATGATCCGCGGCGCGCCCTCCATCTCCACCACGGGCATCGCCGGCGAGCTCACCGTGCGGAAGTACGGCATCAGGTCGGCCTCGCGCGCCGCACGCAGCAGCTGCTCGCGCTCGTGGCCGCGAACCTTGGCGAACACGTCTATCGATGTGGGCATGTAGGGTGCGCGGGCGATGGCGGTTGATGTCGGCTCGACGGCGAAGGTGGTGACGGTCAGCCCCGTCTCGAGTGGGCGGGACCTGAAGGCGTTCATCGACCTGCCGTTCCGCCTGCATGCTAACCACCCGCAGTGGGTGCCGCCGCTGAAGCTCGAGCGGCGGCTGTTCCTGAACCGCCGCATGAACGCCTTCTTCGCCCACGGCGAAGCGGAGTACTACCTCGCGCGCCGCGACGGTCGCGTGGCCGGCCGCATCACCGCCCAGGTCAACCACGCCTTCAACGACCACCAGAAGAAGAACTGGGGCTGGTTCGGCTTCCTCGAGTTCGAGGACGACGCGGAGGTGCTGGCGGCCCTGCTGGACGCGGCCGCGGCGTGGCTGCGCGAGCGCGGCAAGGAGCGGATGGTGGGCCCGGCGTGCTTCGCCATGAACGACGAGAGCGGCGTTCTGATCGAGGGCTTCGAGCTGCGCCCGATGATCGTGCAGCCGTGGAACCCCCGCTACTACCCCGAACGTCTCGAGCAGGCGGGCATGCGCAAGGCGATGGACCTGTTGATGTGGAACCTCGAGATCGCCGACCGCGAGCGGATCCTGCCGGTGATCTTCGAGCTGGCCGAGAAGGTGCAATCCGAGCACGGCATCCGCGTGCGCAACATGCGCCGCTGGCAGCTGCGCAAAGACATGGACGCGTTCGCCGAGATCTACAACTCGGCGTGGTCTGAGAACTGGGACTTCGTGCCGTACTCCAAGAAGGATCTCGACGCCTACGCCCAGGAGATCCAACTCGTGTTTGACAAGCACTGGTGCTTCATCGCAGAAAAAGAAGACACCGGCGAGGTCGTCGGCATGGCGATGACCTTCCCCGACATCAACCAGGTGCTCGCACGCATGAAGGGGCGGCTGCTGCCGCTCGGGTGGTGGCACTTCCTCAACAAGAGCCGCATCATGGACCGCGTGCGGGTGGGCTTCCTCGGCGTCAAGCCCGAGCACCAGCACACGGGCGTGGCGGCGAAGCTGTATGTCGAACACTTCGACACCGCCGCCGTGCGCCCGCAGAAGGGCGGGGAGATGGGCTGGATCCTCGAGACCAACGAGCCGATGAACCGCGGCATGGAAGCGATGGGCGGGCGCATCGTCAAGCGCTACCGCGTGTACGAGCGCATCTTGTGATGAGCCCACCCACCGCGTCCGGACTGCGAGGTCTGGACCGCCGTTTACACTTGCGTGCGTGAGCGAGCACCCGCAGTCACGTGCCGTCGTTCCCACGCAGTCTGGCGCGAGCACGCTGCCCGAGGAGCGCCACGCGGTCATGCCGGCGGTGCAAGCGGCCGCGATGGCCGCGGGCTCCTTCGTCGCGGGGGCGGCGGTCGTCGGCCTGATCCACCGCCGCCAACGCCGTGCGGCGAGGCTCGCGCGGCGCCGGCAGCGCCGCCGCGTCACCGGCGCGAGCTCTGCCGGGGCCGCGGGCCGGGCGCCGGTCGCCGAGCTCGTCCAGATCCTCGGCACCCGCTCGCTGCTCGTGGACGTGCACCTGCTGGGCGGACCCGACGGGCGCTGAGGCGGCCCGCGCTGAGCGCTCGCGTCGAGCTTCGCGAGGGCGCCCGCGTCGAGCTGCGCGAGGAGGTCACGCCCGCGGGGCCGTTTCGACTGCCTGGCAGCGGAGGCACACGCTGGGGTGGGCGCGACGGCCTCGTGCGCCGACAGGCGGGGGTGCTCGAGCGTTTGCTGCACCACGGCGAGGAGCCGGTCGTCGTCAGGGTCGCCCAGCCCGCGCCCGAGCGGGTCGTGTTCGGTGCGCGCGCGGCGAACGAGGCTGCGGCCGCCTACGGCATCCGCCGGATGCGCTTCGCGCTCGGCGTGGACGAGGACCTGCGCCCGTTCCTCGTGCGCTTCGCCCGCGATCCGCTGATCGGGCGCTCGGTGCGACGGCGTCCGTGGCTGCGCGCGTCACGCCGGCCCGAGCCGTTCGAGGCGCTCGCTTGGGCGATCTGCGAGCAGCTGATCGAGTCCGAGCGCGCGGTCGCGATCGAGCGGCGCGTGCTCGCCACGCTGGGACGCCGCGGCATGGACTGGGACGGAGTGGAGGGCGCCCTGCGCGACCTGCCCGCGGTGGGGGTGCTTGCGGGCACCGCGCCGGCGCTGCTGCAGTCGCTCGACCTGGCCGGCGCGCGCGCGCTCGCGCTCGTGCGCGCTGCCCGCGAGGTCGCGCGCGGGCGCGTGGACCTGCACAGCCCCGATCATGAGCGCGCTTGGCGCAAGCTGCGCGCGATACCGGGCATCGGCGCGTGGACGGTGGAGATGCTCGCGCTGCACGGCCAGGGCCGGCACGACCAGCTGCCGGCCGGCGACCTGGCGCTGCTGAAGCTCGTCGGGCGCGCGCTCGGCGGCGGTGACCCGCGGGCGCGCGCGCACGAAGATCAGGTGCGCGAGTTCTTCGCCCGCTACGACGGATGGGCGGGCCTCGCCGCCGTGCACATGCTCGCCGGCGGGATGTGAATCCGGATGGCTCGCCGCGGGGGTATGAGTCTGGGTGGCTCGCCCGTGGGATGTGAATCTAGCTGGCGAGAGGCACGTGGTAGTGGCGCGTGCGCGGGTCCTGCTCGAGCAGGCCGGCGGCCAGCAGCGTGGACATGTAGCGGTGGGTGGTGCTGGGGCTCAGGCCGAGGCTCGCGGCGACGTCCGTGACGGCGAGCGCATCGCCGTCGCTGGGGAAGCACGCAAGCACCAGCAGGCCCAAGAGCAGCGAGCGCGACAGGCGCGGGCTGGTCGCCAGCGCCGCGTAGTTCGACGCGAGCCCCCGCTCTGCGAACCCCTGCAGGATGCTCGCGACCCCCTCCGTGTCGGTGGCGCGGCGCACGATCTGATCCACCTGCGTGCGTGTGAGCTGTATCGAGATACCGCTGGCGCTCATTGACATTCGATCGGCGATCAAACTCGGGCCGGGCGCCGCTCGGCGCCCGGCCCGGTCACTGGCGAGACGAAAGCGGGATACGAGCTCGGCGCGCCATACGTGGCTCGCGCCCGAGCCAGCTCACGCCCACGAATGATCCTGCGGGCGGCACCATTCGAGCAAGGGGAAAGTCCATTACTTGAGTTTCAAGTGAGATGCGCGCGCGAGATGCGCGCCACGCCAACGCATGCGCGTGAGCGGCCCGCGCGCGAGGCGCTGGTGCAGGCGAGCGCTCGCGCCTCACGCACGCGTGCCCAGCGTGAGCAGCCGTGCGGCGGAGCGTCGCGCCTTGAGCACCGCCATCGTCGGTGCGGACAGGGTGCCCATCGTGTCCAGCACGCTCCGCGTCACCGGCAGCGCCGCGGGCTCGAGCGTGGCCGGCGTGGACAGGTAGAAGCTGGTCATGGCCGTGAGGATCGTCTCGTGCTGTGCGCCGCGCGGGAGAAGCGCGGCGCCGCGTAAGGCGCGCGCCGCGATCACCGCCAGGCGTGCTGCAGCCTCCTCCGCGGAGGCGTAGTGGTCGGTCAGGCAGTGCTGCCCGGTGCGGTGATCGTGCTTGCGGTCGATCAGGCTGTCGAGCAGCACGTGCAGGGCGCCGATCCACGGGAAGTACGCGCGTTCGGTGGCGGCCGCCTCGCCCACGGAGAGCACCGGCTGGGCGGCCGCGGCGATCAGCGCGAGCACGGTCAGCGAGGAGGCCGCGCCGGCGGCGATCTCCCACCAGCGCAGGCCGGTGTCGGCCGGGGTGAGCGCGGCGGCCCACTCGGCGAGCGCGCAGCGCGGGTGGGCGCCCACGCCGTGGTTGAGGCTCTGGTAGACGATCATGCGCCCGGCCGACCTCAGCGCCGGCTCGAGCACCGAGGTGTGCGAGGGCAGGGCGCCGAAGGCGAACCGGCATGTGTCGATCATGTTTCTCACATAGCCGTCGTCGCGGCTGGCGGCGGAGTGCTCGTAGTAGTCCGCGTGCTTGCCATCGGGTTCGAGTGCGGTCCGCAGCGCGAGGTGCAGCTGGCGGCCGTTGGCGACCGGGTCCGCGGCCGGCTGCTCGGCGAGCGCATCGACGTAGTCGTAGGTGGCCTGGAACGCGACGAGCGCGCGCACCACGCGCTCGCGGTGGGCGCGCGGCACGAGCACCGCGAACGCGGCCGCGCCCTCGAGATTGCCGCGCTCGCTGCTCTGCGTGAACAGCGCGAGCCGGCGCAGCGTGGGGTCGGGTATCTGGCAGGCGCGCTCACGCCAATGGCGAAGCTCGCGCCCGACGAGCGGGAACACGCCCAGCCAGTATCTGGAGGCGGCGGCGGCGAAGCCGCCGGCGAGCAAGAGACGACCAGCAACCACCAGAATAGTTTCGGTTGCCAAAGTGCCGATACATAGTCAGCTACTCCTGGAAGCTCGCCCGCGCGGGGGCGCGCGCGGCGAGCAGGCCGGGAAGTGCGATAACCGCAAGGGCAATCGCCGCGAGCAGCGCGAGCGTGAGCAGCACTTTGCCGAGGCCCACCTCGAACGGAGCGGGGAAATCTGTCTCCAGCCTCAGCCAGCGGCTGGCGAGCGCATGGCCGTAGACGCCGCCGGCGGCGCCGATCGCGCAGCCGATGCCCAGCACGATCGCGCTCTCCAGGAGCAGCGCGCGCCACAGCTGGCCCGTGCTGTAGCCCTGGATCTTCAGCGATGCCAGACGCGCCCGCCGCTGCCAGATGGCCGCGCTGAGCGCGGAGGCGACGGCGAGCGCCGCGGCGATCAGCAGCAGCGTGGCGATTTCGCTGAGCGCGTACAGGCCCTGTCGCGAGTCCGCGGCGTACTGCGCGCGGCGTTCGCTGAAGGTCTGCACTCCCAGGCCGGGACGCCGGCCGATCGCGCGCACGACCTCGCGCCTGCCGGCCGCTTCGCTCACTCCGGGGCGCAGCTCGACCTCCAGGGCGCTCGGCTGCGCGGTCTGCCAGTAGCGGCGGTAGTCGCGCGAGCTCAGGACCACCGCGCCGGGCGACCAGCCGAGGTTGGTCGTGATCGCGGCGACGCGCAGGCGCGCGAGGCCAGACGGCGTGGGCAGCGCGAAGGCCGCGCCCAGCGCCAGGTGGCGTTCCTTGGCGAAAGCGTCGGACACCGTCGCCCAGCCGCCGCTGTCGAGCAGCCGCGCGGCACGGGCGGCGCTGCCCTCGAGCAGCTGGCTGGCCGGCACCGGCGGCTCGTCGCCGGGAGGCCTTGCGATGATCCACAGGCGTCGCCGGCCGACGTCGAGGAAGCCTCCCTGATAGACGCGCACAGATGCGACCCCGGGTGCGCGTGCGATCGCCGCGGTGGCGCCCGCAGGGTTGAAGGCGTTGGTGGTGAGATCGTTGCCGCCGCTCGTCACCCACAGCCGCGCGGTGCCCAGGTATTCGCTGAAGTTCATGTCCAGGCCGCGCAGCAGGTCGGCTCGCGCGCCGCCGATCGCCACGCTGCCGTAGACCGCCAGAGCGGCGATCCCGGCGAGCGCCACCGAGCGTGTGGTGACCGTGCGCAGCTCGGAGACGACCACGATCAGCGAGCTGCTGGGGACGCGCTCGGCGGCCCAGTGGAGCGCGCGGGCGACGAGCGCGAACACGCCCGGAATCGCGCACAGGATGGCCAGCGCGAGCGCGGTGCCGCCGACGATCGTCAGGCCGGGGGCGAGCGCCAGCACGAGCGCGATCGCCGTGAGCGCGACGACGCCGGCGACGGCGAGCTTCACGGCGGTCCCCGGCGCGAGCACCTCGCCGCCGCCGGAGCGGTCGTGGAACACGGCATCGGTTGGCCGGTCGGCACGCAGGTCGAGCGCAGGGGACAGCGACGCGAGCAGCGTCGCGAGCACGCCGCAGGCGAGCGCCGCGAGCACGGTCGTCGCGCGCAGCGTCTGCTGGCCGCCGATCGGGAAGGCGGTGGTGAGGTAGGTGGGGATGCGGTGCAGGAAGATGTGCGAGAGCAGGGCGCCCAGCACCACGCCGACGGCGGACGCGAGCAGGCCGAGCACCGCCGCCTGGAAGATCAGCAGCACGACGATCTGGCGCCGGTCATAGCCCTGCATGCGCAGCTCGGCCACGAAGCGGCGGCGCTCGGGCACGGTGAGCAGCATCGCGTTTACCGCCAGCAGGAAGCCGATCATCACGCTGATGGCCGCGAACAGCGTGGTCGACTCGTCGTTGGGCTTGACCGCCTGCGCGAGCAGCGCCAGCTCCTCGTCGGCCGCCTCCACGTTCAGGCGCCCGGCGCCGAGTCGCTGCAGCTCGCCTCGCACGCGGCTTTCGGCACCGGGCTGAGCCGCGATGAGGATCTGCGTGATGCGTCCTTCGAGCCCCGTCAGGCGCTGGGCGCTGGGCAGCGCGGTGACCGCCACGGGGCTCGACGCGAGCGCCCCGAAGGGCGAGCTTTTGAGGACGATCGAGACCGTGCTCGCCTGCGCCGCGCCGAGCGCGAGGACGGTCACCGGCGAGCCCGGTTCGGCCCCGATCGCGCTGGCGACGCTCGCCGGCAGGATCAGGTCCTTGCCGAAGCTGAAGTTTGCCAGCCCGAACTGGCGCGCGCCGAAGCCGCCCAGGCTCAACACCGACGAGTTCACGCCGAGCAGCTGCACGGGCTCGCGACCGTGCGGCCCGACCACGGCCACGTTCTCGCGCAGCACCGGCGCCGCCGTGCGCACCCCCGTCAGGCGAGCGCTGTCCGCGAGCAGGCGTTCGCCGAATCCGTCCTGCGAGCGCGCCGCCAGCTGCAGGTCTGCGGAGCCGACGACGTCGTGCACGAGCTGCGCGGCCGCGCCGGTGAGGCTGGCGTTGGCGACGAGCACACCCAGCACGAGCGCCACGCCCACCGCGATGCCGCTGCCGGCCAAGAGCTCCTGGATCGCGTGCGAGCGCAGCCGCACGCCGTACAGATGCGCGAGCATGCTCACGCGGACCCCCGCGATCGCGGGGTTCAACGGGTTCTTCACGTGCAGATGGCAGCCGGCTCCGGGTCGATCCCGCCGGTCATGTGGCCGTCGCGGAGCGTATGCAGGCGGTCGGCGAACGGCACCGCGTCGCGGTCGTGTGTCACCAGCAGGCCGGGGATCGCGCGTTCGTGGCAGATGTCGCGCATGAGCGCAAGGATCTCCCGGCTGCGCTTCGAGTCGAGGTTGCCGGTGGGCTCGTCGGCGAGCAGCAGTCGCGGCTCGTTGGCGAGCGCGCGGGCGATGGCGATGCGCTGTTGCTCGCCCATCGACAGCTGCTCGGGCGTGTGCTGCGCGCGGGCGCCGAGACCCACGCGCTCCAGCCAGGGCAGCGCCCTGCGCCGGCCCTCGCGCAGCGTGCAGCCGTCACCGGTGAGCTTGATCGCGGCGTTGTCGAGGGCCGAGGTGTGTGGCATAAGGTGAAACGACTGGAACACCAAGCCCACGTCATGGCGGCGGTAGAGCGCGGCCTCGCGCTCCGACAGCTCGCTCAGCTCGCGCCCGTCGAAGCGTACAGCGCCGCTGTCGGGAGTGATGAGCGCCGCGGCCAGGAGCAGCAGCGTGGTCTTGCCCGAGCCGCTCGGCCCGTACAGCGCCACGAACTCGCCTGGATGCACGGCCAGCGACACGCCGTCGACGGCTCGCACGGTCTCGATGTCGCTCGAGAAGTGCTTGATGACGTCGCGCAGCTCGAGCGTGCTCACTGTCCCACCCGCTCCGCCGCGTGGCGCCTGCGCCCGGGCAGCGATACGACGGTGGCGCGCGACTCGGTGGAGACGAGCCCGCCGTCGGCGATCGACACGAACACGCCGAGCCCCTGCAGGGCGGTCATTTCCTCGGAGGCGACCAGCAGCGCGATCTCCCACTCCCGTGCGACGCCGCGCAGCAGCGCGTAGAAGCGATCGCGGTCGCCGAGGCTCGGCAGCAGCGCCGGTTCGTCGAGCACCAGCAGTCGCGGCTCGCGCGCGAGCGCGCGCGCGAGCAGCACGCGCGCCCGCTCGGTCAGCGACAGCGCGCCCATCGACTCCTCCGCGGACTCCGCTGCGTCGAGCAGGTGCAGCACGCGCATCGCCTTGCGGCGCGCCTCGCGCATCGTCACGCCGTCGCTTCCCAGCGACGTGGCGACGTGGTCGACGACGCTCTCGCCGGGATTGGCGCGCCAGTCGGTGGCGGACACGAACGCGATCTCCCTGCGCAGCAGGCGCCCGCGCTCGCGGCTGGACATGCGCGCGACGTCGCGGCCCTCGAAGCGGATCGCGCCGGAGTCGGGCAACGCGATCCCGGCGGCCAGGCGCAGCAGCGTGGACTTGCCCGAACGCCGCGCGCCGTACACCCCCACGGACACGCCCGCGTCCACGTCCAGGAAGACGTGGTCGAGCACGACGATCCTGCGCCCCCCGTCAAAGAAGCTCTTGCTGACGTTCTCGAGGGAGAGCAGCGGCGTCATGGCGAGCGGTGACGCTAGCGCCGCTGTTCCAGGAACTCGTTGATGCGCCGGCGCGTGCGCTGCGACCAGTCGATCTCGCCCTGCAGCTGCGTGTAGACGGCATCGCGCGTGCAGTCCATGCACAGGGCGGTCCACGAGCGGCCGCGCCCGTCGGTCGGGCCGACGAGCTGCGCGAGCATCAGGCACTCGCGCTCGTATGCCTTCAGCGCCTGCAGCAGCCGGTGCGCGTCCTGTTCGCGCGCCACCGACAGCTTCGCCTGCAGCCCCAGCCGCACGGGCTCTCGCGGCAGCAGCGTCTCCATCCACAGCGTCAGCGCCTCGGAGGCCTCCTCGGTGGGGTAGTAGACGAGGTGCGTGCGGCGGTGGTTGTTGCGCTTGGGCTCGTCGCGCGAGACCGCCAGGCCGGTCTTCTCCAGCTGCTCGAGCAGCCGGTACACGTCGTTGGTGTCCACCCTCCAGGTCTCGCCGAGGCGCGCGGCGAGCCGGTTGGCGAGATCGCCGCCGTGGCCCGGACGTTCGAGCAGGAGCCCGAGCAGCGCCCCGCGCAGGGGCGTCGACGGACCTCTCATCCATCTGGTCTTCTCAGGATTCACGCTCGCCATGTGTCCCCCGTGTGCACCGAGTTTGGCTGCCTGGACAATACCACCTGTGAAAGCGAGTGGCGAATCGTTCTGACATGTGGCGTAACGGCAAAAGTGCGACCGCCACTGGAACGGCAAGGGCGCGCGCCGGCGCGCCCTTGCGAGCCTCTATGGCACGAGCACGGCCGCGCCGGTGAAGCGCCCCGCGCGCAGGTCGGCGAGCGCCTCGTTTGCCCGATCGAGCGGGTAGGTGGTGACGTGGGTGCGCACGCCCGCGCGCGGGGCGAGCTCGAGCAGCTCCCTGCCGTCCGCGCGCGTGAGGTTTGCGACCGAGCGCACCGCGCGCTCCTGCCACAGGATGGAGTACGGAAAGGAGGGGATGTCGCTCATGAAGATGCCGCCGCACACGAGCGTGCCGCCGGGGGCGAGCGCGCGCAGGGCGAGCGGCACGAGCGAGCCGACCGGCGCGAAGACGATGGCCGCGTCGAGCGGTTCGGGCGGGCGCTCCCCGGAGCCGCCGGCCCACACGGCGCCGAGCTCCCGTGCGAACGCCTGCGTCGCCTCGTCGCCGGCGCGCGTGAACGCGAACACGCTGCGTCCCTGCCACCTGCACACCTGCGCGAGGATGTGGGCGGAGGCGCCGAAGCCGTACAGGCCCACGCGCTGCGCCTCGCCGCACATGCGCAGCGCGCGGTAGCCGATGAACCCCGCGCACAGCAGCGGGGCGGCCTGCTCGTTTGAATAGCTCTCGGGGATGGGGAAGCAGTAGCGCTCGTCGGCGAGCGCGTACTCGGCATAGCCGCCGTCGATGTCGCGTCCGGTGAAGCGGGCGTTCGGGCACAGGTTCTCGCGGGCGCTCCTGCAGTACGCGCACTCGCCGTCGGTCCAGCCCAGCCATGGCACGCCCACGCGGCGCGGGCGGACGGGGTCGTCGGACTCGACGGTGCCGACGATCTGGTGGCCGAGGATGCGCGGCGGCTCGGCGATCTGCACCTCGCCGTCGAGCAGGTGCAGGTCGGTGCGGCACACGCCGCAGGCCTGCACGCGGATCAGCAGCTGACCCGGCTCGGGCTCGGGGACAGGCCGCTCCACCAGCCGCAGCGGCTGCCCCTCGCCCTCGAACACCATCGCGCGCATGCTCAGATCCCCTGGCCGGGCAGAAACTCGTTGGTGAACGGGGGCAGGCCGGCGCTGGGGTTGTGTTGGAGCAGGCCGTGCGAGTACATCCAGCTGGCGAACGTCGCCCACGCGGACGGTTCCTGCCAGCCGTACGGGTCGCTCGCGTTGGCCGGCTGCGCGGCGGGGAGCGTCTGCTCGATGGAGTCGAGCTGCAGCCTTTCTTCGGCCGAGGGGTTGGCCTCGACGATCAGCTTGGCGGCGGCGGCGGGGTCGGCGCGGACAGCGTGCTCGCCGCGCGTGAGCGCCTGCAGGAACGCGCGCAGGTCCTGGCCGTCGGTGTGCGCCTCGCCCTCGCGCACCACCAGCACGAGCTCGTCGTAGGTGGGCACGCCGGCTTCGTTCACGGGGATCACCACGGGATGCTTGTGCATCAGGCGCAGCTGGATCGCCTCGTAGTTCCAGTAGCCGCCGAGCGTGGCGTCGACCTTGCCGGAGAGCATCGCCGGCACGAGGTTGAAGCCGACGTTCACTTCCCTCACCTTCGCCGGGCTCACGCCCGCGTTCTGCAGCGCCGCGCGCAGCTCGGCCGCCTGGTAGGGGATGCCGGCGGTACCGACGGTCTTGCCGGCGAGCTGCGCCACGCTTTCCACGTGCGCTTCGGGCAGCGCGATGATCGAGGTGAGCGGGCGCTGCACGAGCGCGGCGATCGACACCACCTTCAGGCCCTCGTCGCGCGCGAGCAGCACCTCCGGCTCATACGAGATCGCCATGTCCACCTTGCCCGCAGCCAGCAGCTTCAGCGGTTCGGCCGTTTCCGAGGGCACGATCGGCTCCACGTCCAGGCCCACCGCGCGGAAGTAGCCGTGCGCGATCGCCGCGTACAGCGGCGCATGGTCGGCGTTGGGGAACCAGTCGAGCATCACCGTGAAGCGCTTCGCGCTCGCCGCCGAGATCACGTCCTGCTTGGCGCCGCACGCGGCCAGGCACAGCGCGAGGGCGAGGAGCAGGCTCGCCCTGCCGAGCGTTCGCCGTGTCAGTACGTTCCTCAACTTGTCGCTCCTCGGGGTCGTGTGTGCCAGGGGACGAGCACGCGTTCGGCGAGCGCGAGCGCGTGGAAGCAGGCGACGGCGAACGCGAACAGCACGAGCGTGGCCGCGTACGCGCGCGGCGTCTGGAAGCCGTTGCTCACGTTGTTCACGATTTCGCGCCCCAGGCCGGAGTACGCGGCGGTGCTGGGGGTGCTGGTCTCGGCGATGAACGCGCCGATCACGCCCACCGCGAGCGCGATGCGCGCGCCGCTCAGCGCCGCCGGCAGGGCAGCGGGCAGCTCGGCGAAGCGGAACGCCTGCCAGCGCGAGGCGTCCAGCGTGCGCAGCAGCTTCGGCTGCTCGGGGTCCACGGCCGCGAGGCCGTCCACGGTGGTGACGACGATCGGGAAGAAGCAGATCAGCGCGATCACCACCAGCTTGGGGAAGATCCCGAAGCCCCACCAGAACACCAGCAGCACGCCGATCACGGGGATCGGCACGGCCTGCGAGCCCACGGCCAGAGGGTAGATCGCGCGGCGCAGCAGCGACGACAGGTGGATCGCGATCGCCAGCGCGAAGCCCGCCGCGAGCGCGAGCGCAAGCCCGAGCACCACCTGCTCGGCGGTCACCGTGAAGTTCTGCCACACCGGGCC
>JASHYF010000127.1 GCA_030043235.1 Solirubrobacteraceae bacterium
CTGCGGTGGCTTCTTCTTCTTCCCGTTCGATTCTCGAGGGCTTCGTGCAGCTGCCTTCGCCTGAGATCGGCACGCTCAGCCCGATCAGCTGCACGTGCACGCCGGACAGGAAGTTGCCGGTGCGACGCACGTCCACGCACTGCACCACCGGCTGACCACTCCCTTCGGCGGCGGTGCCCCCGAAGACCGTCCACGCCAGGCGCGTCTTGCCGGTGGCGCCGAACGGCGAGTACGCGGTCTTGGATTCGAGCTGGAGGATCTTCACGGCGCCGGCGCGGCGCACGCGCGGGTCGCCGGCGTTGGCCTTGACGCTCGCCACGCACGACCGGCTCGCGCGGCAGCCTGAGAGCTGGTCGAGCATCGCGGCCACATCTCCCCTCGCCTCGGCCTGCACGAGCGCGAGATCGGCGTCGCGTTCGGCATTCTCCACACTGAGGAAGCGCGCGAGCACGACGCTGACGGCGAGGACGACGATGACGCCGGCGGCGAACAGCCTCCGCAGGATCCTGCGCTGGCGAGACGGCAGGCGCTGCCACCACTCGCGCGGGCCGCGGGCTGCGCCGTGAAAGCCGAGCGCGGGCTCCTCAGCGCGCGCCCGCTGTCCAGGCGGCTGTATAGCCATCGTTGTACGGTGCGGTGAGAAGGACAGTTCTTTGCGCGCGCGCGGCCAACTCAGAACAGCTGGTTCTCGCCGCCGAACACTTCGCTGACGGAGTCGTCTACGAAGATGCGGCGGATGGAGTCGGTGAGCAGCTCGGCGCAGGGCAGCACGCGGACGTTGTCGGGGACGCCGGGGCCGACGGGGATGGTGTCGGTGACGACGATCTGCTCGAGCGGCGAGCTGCGCAGGTTCTCGAAGGCGTCGCCGGAGAACACGGCGTGGGTGGCGGCGGCGAACACGCGCGCGGCGCCCTCCTCCCTGACGGTGCGCGCGGCGGCGCCGAGCGTGCCGGCGGTGTCGATCATGTCGTCGACGATCACGGCGGTCTTGCCCTTGACGTCGCCGATCACGTAGCCGATCTCGGCGACCTGCTGGGCGGGACGCTCCTTGTCGAGGATCGCGAGCTCGGCGCCGACCTTGGAGGCGAACTTCTTGTTGAGCTTCACGCGGCCGGCGTCGGGCGCGACGATCACGAGGTCGGGCAGCGCGAGGTCGGTGAAGTACTGGGTGAGCATGAACAGCGCGGTCATGTGATCGACGGGCTTCTGGAAGAACCCTTGGATCTGACCGGCGTGCAGGTCCATGGTGAGCACGCGGTCGGCGCCGGCGGCCTCGAGCATGCGCGCGACCAGGCGCGCGGAGATGGGCTCGCGCGGGGCGGACTTCTTGTCCTGGCGCGAGTAGCCGAACCAGGGCATGACGGCGATCACGCGGTGCGCGGAGGCGCCGACGGCGGCGTCGATCATGAGCAGCAGCTCCATCAGCGCGTCGTTGGCGGTGATGCCCGTCTGCGGGTTGCCGCAGGTGGACTGCACGATGAACACGTCGGCGCCGCGGATGGACTCCTCGTAGCGGCAGTAGACCTCTCCGTTGGAGAACTTCTTGAGCTCCACCGGCCCGAGGTCGACGTGTAGCTTGTCGGCGATGTCGTCCGCGAGCCGCGGGTTGGCGCGCCCGCTGAACAGCATCAGCCGCTTGTTGTAGTCAAACGGCAGGCTCGCCCGCGAAGCCTGAGTGCGCGTGTCGATCGCGCTCATCTCTTCACGAAGTGTAAACGCACGCGCGGGATCGCTCACCCCGAGCCCCCCGCACCCTCGGCCTGCCCCGCACGCTCGGCCTGCTCGGCCCGCTCGGCGTAGCCCTCGACGTTGCGCTGGCGCGCGCGCGCGACGCCGAGCGCGCCGCCGGGCACGTCCTCGGTGATGACCGAGCCGGCGGCGGTGTAGGCGCGATCGCCGACGCTGACGGGCGCGACGAGCGTGGTGTCCACGCCGGTGCGCACGCCGCTGCCGACGATCGTACGGTGCTTGGCGCGGCCGTCGTAGTTGGCGGTGATGGTGGCGGCGCCGAGGTTCGAGCCCTCGCCGACGTGCGCGTCGCCGATGTAGGAGAGGTGCGGCACGCGCGAGCGGGCGCCGACGTCGGAGTTCTTGACCTCCACGAACGTGCCCACCTTGGCGCCCTCGCGCAGCACTGTGCCCGGGCGCAGGTAGCCGAACGGCCCAACGGTGACGCGGTCCTCGAGCGTGCAGTCGAGGAGGTAGGAGTGGCGCACGGTGCACTCGCGCCCGATGACGGTGGCGCCGCGTACGCAGGTGAACGGCTCGATGACGGTGTCCTCGCCGATGCGCACGCCCACGTCGATGACGGTGGCGAGCGGATCGACGATGGTGACCCCGGCGAGCATGTGCTGCTCGTGGATGCGAGCCTGCGCGAGAGAGCGCGCGCGAGCGAGCTCGGCGCGGTCGTTGACGCCGAGCGCCTGGCGGTGGTCGGCGATCACGTGGGCGGCCACGGCGAGCCCATCGTGAACGAGCACGTCGAGAACCTGCGGCAGGTACAGCTCGCCCTGCGCGTTCTCTGCGCTGAGGCGCGGCAGCGCCCGGCCCAGCGCGCCGGCGGCGAACACGAAGATGCCGGTGTTGACCTCGCGGATCTCGCGCTCGGCCTGGGTGGAGTCGCCCTGCGCCTTGGTCTCCACCACCCGCTGCACCGCCCCGTCGCCGTCGCGCACCACGCGCCCGTAGCCGCTGGGGTCGTCGAGCACGGCGCTGGCCATGGTGGCGGCGGCGCCACTCCGTGCGTGCACGTCGAGCAGCTCGTGGATCGTGTGGGCGCGCAGCAGCGGCACGTCGCCGGCGAGCACGAGCACGGGCGCGGCGGGGTCGACGTCGCCTCCCAAGCTTGCGAGCCCCGCGGCGGTGGCGCCGCCGGTGCCGTCCGCGCGCTCCTGCACGGCCAGCTCGACCCCCTCGGGCAGCACCGGCTCGAGCGCTCGCGCGGGCGAGTCCACCACCACGATCCTGCTCGCCCCGGCCTCCAGCGCGGTGCACACCGGCCACAGCACGAGCGGGCGGCCGCACAGCTCGTGCAGCCCCTTGGGCGTGTTCGAGCGCATGCGCGTGCCCTGGCCTGCGGCGAGGATCAGGACCATGGGGGCGCTCACGTGTTTAAATTTATTAGGAGGGGCAGCTGGCGGCGTGGCCCTGACGAGCGCGCCGCCCGTCGTACGCGCGCCGCCCGCCCACGCCGGCGCCACCGGGGAGCCTGGAGTCGAACCAGGACCCGCCCACGCCCGCGCCACCGGGGAGCCTGGAGTCGAACCAGGACCCGCCCACGCCGGCGACACCGGGGAGCCTGGACTCGAACCAGGACCCGCCCACGCCGGCGCCACTGGGGAGCCTGGACTCGAACCAGGACTTGAAGAGCCAAAGTCTCCCGGGCTGCCATTACCCCACTCCCCAAGCGCAACCACATCCTCGCACGTGTCACGAGCGCCGCCCGCCGGGGCGGCGTGCCGCCCGGCC
>JASHYF010000128.1 GCA_030043235.1 Solirubrobacteraceae bacterium
GGTCGCCTTCAACTTCGACTGGAGCTTCGACTACTACCCGCTCGCGTATCACCGGCCCGGACCGGAAATGACGATCTACCGGCTGCGTGGCGGGCGCTGCCGCACCGCATAGCTCTGGCGCCTCGCGCTCGCGACGTTCGATTTCGCGCGGATCCGCGCCGATGCTGTGCGGGCGCATCGCGCGGAAACGCTGCGGGCGCGGTTATCCTGGCTTTAGACATGCCCAGCTGCACCGCGACCGACAAGTTGCACCTCGCGCGGGCGATCGAGCTGGCGCGCAACGGCAGCGGGGCAGCGGTGAAGCCCAATCCGGTCGTGGGCGCGGTGATCGCGCGCGGCGAGCAGATCCTGGGGGAGGGTTGGCACAAGGAGTACGGGGGAGCGCACGCGGAGGTGAACGCGATCGAGGCGTGCGGCCTGGCCGACCTCGCCGGCGCGACGCTGTACGTCTCGCTGGAGCCCTGCTGCCACGAGGGCAAGACGCCGCCGTGCACCGACGCGATCCTGCAGGCTGGGATCGCGCGCGTGGTGGTCGCCTCCGACGACCCCACCGAGAAGGCCGCCGGCCGCGGTCTCGGCATCCTGCGCGACGAGGGCGTGGAGGTGCTGCTCGCCGACGGTGAGCTCGCCGCCAGCGCTCGGCTTCTCAACCAGGCCTTCCGCAAGCACGCCCGCGTGGGGCGCCCGTGGGTGCTGTTCAAGTCGGCGATGACGCTCGACGGCAAGGTGGCTACGGGCACGGGCGACTCGAAGTGGATCAGCGGCGAGGACAGCCGCGAGCTCGCGCACCGCTGGCGCGCGTCCGTCGACGCCGTCGTGGTGGGCATCGGCACGGCGCTCGCCGACGATCCGCAGCTGACCGCCAGGCCGGACGGGCTTCCCGCAGAGCCCGAGGTGCAGCCCCGGCGTGTGGTGTTCGACTCGCTCGCGCGGCTTCCGCCCAGCTCGCAGCTCGTCGCCGCGGCCAGCGAGGTTCCGCTGACGATCGTCGTCTCCCGCGCGGCCGCGCACGCCGACACGGAAGCGCTCGAAGCCGCCGGTGCGCAGGTGCTGCTCGCGACCGGCGAAAACGAGCCCGCGCGCGTGCGCTCGGCGCTCGACCAGCTGGGAGCGATGGGCGTGGCGTCGGTCCTGCTCGAGGGCGGCCCCCACCTCGCCGGCGCGTTCCTCGACGCCAGCGAGATCGACGAACTGCGCCTGTTCCTCGCGCCGCTGCTGCTCGGCGGCAGCGCCGCGCGCGACCCGCTCGAGGGCGAAGGGGTGGGACGCATCTCCGAGGCGCTGCGCGCGCTCAGCTTCGACTGCGAATCCGTGGGCGGCGATCTGCTGATCTCCGCGCGCCTGCGCGAGTGGTGAGATGGGCGAGTGCTGCGAGGGGCGAGCGGTGAGATGTTCACGGGACTGATCGCCGACGTCGGCAGCGTGGCGGCCGTCGAGCGGCACGACGATGGCGCCATGCTGCAGATCGAGAGCGCGCTCGCGAGCGAGCTGCAGCGGGGCGCTTCCGTGGCCGTCAACGGCGTGTGCCTGACGGCGAGCGAGGTCGGCGAGCAGGGCTTTCGCGCGCACGCGATGAACGAGACGCTCAGGCGCTCCTCGCTCGGGCAGCTCCATCCCGGCGCGCGCGTGAACCTGGAGCTTCCGCTGCGCGCCGGCGATCGCCTCGGCGGGCACGTCGTCCAGGGCCACGTCGACGGAACCGGCGCGGTGAGCGGCGTGCGCCAGGAGGGCTTCTCGCGCGTGCTCGCCATCGACTTGCAGCCGGCGCTCGCGCGCTACCTCGTGGAGAAGGGATCGGTCGCCGTCGACGGCGTCAGCCTGACGGTGAGCGCGCTCGGTGAGGACGCCTTCGAGGTGTCGCTGATCCCCGAGACGCTCGAGCGCACCAACCTCGGGCGGGCGCAGGAGGGTCAGCTCGTCAACATCGAGGTGGACGTCCTCGCCAAGCATCTCGAGCGTCTCGTGGGCGCGGACCCCCGGCTGCAGGCAAGCGCATGAACCGCGCCTCCACCGCCACCCCGTTCGCCACGATCGAGCAGGCGATCGAGGACATCCGCCAGGGCAAGATGGTCGTCGTGTGCGACGACGAGGACCGCGAGAACGAGGGCGACCTCACGCTCGCCGCCCAGTTCGCCACCCCGGAGGCGATCAACTTCATGGCCAAGGAGGGGCGCGGGCTGATCTGCCTGTCGCTCACGCCCGAGCGCTGCGACGAGCTCGGGCTCGACCTGATGGCCGCCAAGAACGAGTCGCCGTTCGAGACCCCGTTCACCGTCTCCGTGGAGGCGCGCGACGGCGTCACCACCGGCATCTCCGCGCACGACCGCGCGCACACCATCCAGGTCGCGATCGACCCCGCGAGCCGGCCCTCCGATCTGGTGCAGCCCGGCCACGTGTTCCCGCTGAAGAGCCGCTCCGGCGGCGTGCTCGAGCGCGCCGGACAGACCGAGGCGGCGGTCGACCTCGCGCGCCTCGCCGGCCTGAACCCCGCGGGGGTGATCTGCGAGGTGATGAACGACGACGGCACGATGGCGCGCGTGCCCGAACTGGCCGAGTACTGCGCCCGCCACGAGCTGAGCATGGTCACCGTGGCCGACCTGATCGCCTACCGCCGCCGCCACGACAAGCTCGTCGAGCGCGTCGTCTCCACGCGCCTGCCGACGAGCTTCGGCGAGTTCCAAGCGATCGGCTACCGCTCGCTCGTCGACGACAAGCACCACGTCGCGCTCGTCAAGGGCGAGGTGTCGGAAGCGCCCGACGTGCTCGTGCGCGTGCACTCCGAGTGCCTCACCGGCGACGTGTTCCACTCGCTGCGCTGCGACTGCGGCGAGCAGCTGGAATCGGCGCTCTCGATGATCGAGCGCGAGGGTCGGGGGGTGCTGCTGTACCTCTCGCAGGAGGGCCGAGGCATCGGCCTGCTGAACAAGCTGCGCGCCTACCGGCTGCAGGAGGAGGGGCTCGACACGGTCGAGGCGAACGAAAGCCTGGGACTGCCGGCGGACCTGCGCGACTACGGCATCGGCGCGCAGATACTCGTCGACCTCGGCCTCAGCTCGATCCGCATCCTCACCAACAACCCCAAGAAGATCAGGGGCCTGGAGGGCTACGGGCTGTCGGTGAGCGCGCAGATCCCCATCGTGCACGCCCCCAACGAGCACAACCAGGCGTACCTGCGCACGAAGGCCGAGCGCATGGGGCACACGCTGCACCACCAGGGGCTGAACCTCGACGAGGAGCTGCTGCGCGAAGAGGGGAATAGAAGTCCCACCCA
>JASHYF010000129.1 GCA_030043235.1 Solirubrobacteraceae bacterium
CCGCTGCAACGCGCCGGCACGGGCTCGCGATGGCCGCAGTGGTGACATGCGACATGTCCACCCGCGCGGTGCAGCACGAGCGCGACGTCGCACTGCGGGCAGCTCCACACGTGCCCGCAACAGCGGCATGACAGGAAGTTTGACCAGCCGCGGCGGTTCAGCAGCACGATCGCCTTGCCGCGCCGGGCGCACAGGCGCGCGAACGCGTCCGCGGTGAGCGGATGCAGGCCCTGCGCGTGGCCGCGCATGTCGAGCACCTGCACGGCCGGCAACGGCCGTCCGTCCACACGGCGCGACAGGACACACGCGCGCAGGCTCGCCACGCTCTCCGCTCGCGGCGTGGCGCTCCCTGCCAGCAGCACCGCCTCGCAGCGCCGCGTCCGCTCGGCGGCCACCTCGCGGGCGTCGTAGCGGGGGTCGGCCTCGTGCTTGTAGGAGGCGTCGTGCTCCTCGTCGAGGACGATCAGGCCGAGATCGTCGATCGGCGCGAACACGGCGGAGCGCGGTCCCACGCACACCCGCGCGTGCCCTTCGCGCAGGCGACGCCACTCGGCGTAGCGCTGGGCGGGCGTCAGCCGCGAGTGCAGCACGGCGACCGTGTCGCCGAGGCGCTCGGCGAAGCGCGAGACGATCTGCGGCGTGAGCGCGATCTCCGGCACGAGCACGATCGCACCGCGTCCCTGCGCCAGCGCGGCCTGGGTGGCGCGCAGGTAGACCTCCGTCTTGCCCGAGCCGGTCACGCCGTGCAGCAGCAGACGCTCGGCGCTGCGCGCCTCGAGCGCGACGGTCACAGCGGCGAGCGCCTCGCGCTGGTCAGGAGTGAGCGCGGGCGCGCCCGCGCTGCGCGCCCCCACCGGCGGATGACGCGGGCGCCGCACGTTGCCACGCCGGCGCCCGCCGAGGCGACGCGCAGCCTGTGGCGGCAGCACGAGCGTGAGGGCGCGGGCCAGCGTCGAGCAGTATTCGGCGGCGATCCATTCGGCGAGCGCCACCAGCTCTCCTGAAAGGGTGGGTGGGCCTTGATCGAGGGCGCGCAGCGGCGCGAGGAGCTTCTCGCGGGCGACCTCGCTGCTGTCGGCCATGCCCACGACCACGCCGAGCAGCTTGCGCCCGGCGAACGGCACCACGAGCATCGACCCCACGTCCACGCCGTCGCGCAGCTCCTCCGGCAGCACGTAGTCGAACGGCCCGCGCAGCGCGCGGGCGCTCGTCATCGGCTCGACCTGGGCGATCGTCGGCGCGCTCGCGCCAGCGGGCTCGCGAGCGGCGTGGGCGGTTGCTGGCACCGGCTTGACCTTAATGGGCGGGCCGGTCAGAGGCCGGGCAATGGATCGCCTTGGCTCAGAGCCCCGCGGCGGCGCGCAGCGCCTGCGCCTTGTCGGTGCGCTCCCACGTGAAGTCGTGGTCGTCGCGGCCGAAGTGCCCGTAGGCTGCGGTCTTCTGGTAGATCGGGCGGTGCAGTTTCAGCTCCTCGCGGAAGGCGCCCGGACGCAGGTCGAAGTGCTCGTCGATCAGCCGCGCGATCGTGGCGCGGCCGACTCTCTCGGTGCCGAACGTCTCGACCATCACCGACACCGGGTGTGCGACGCCGATCGCGTAGGCGACCTGCACCTCCGCGCGCTCGGCGAGGCCCGCGGCGACGACGTTCTTGGCCACCCAGCGCGCCGCATAGGCGGCCGAGCGGTCCACCTTGGAGGGGTCCTTGCCGGAGAACGCGCCGCCGCCGTGGCGCGCCATGCCGCCGTAGGTGTCGACGATGATCTTGCGCCCGGTCAGCCCGCAGTCGCCCATCGGGCCGCCGATCACGAAACGCCCGGTGGGGTTCACGAGGAAGTTGCGCAGCAGCTGCTTCTCCTCGTACAGCTCCGCCGGCAGCACGGGGCGCAGCACGTGCTCCATCAGGTCGGGCTTGATCAGCGTCTCGGAGTCGATGCCGTCGGCGTGCTGGGTGGAGATCAGGATCTTCTCGATCTGCACCGGCTTGCCGTCGCGGTAGCGAACCGTCACCTGGGTCTTGCCGTCCGGGCGCAGGTACGGGATGACCTCGCCCTTGCGCACCTCCGACAGGCGCTTGGCGAGCTTGTGCGCGAGCGAGATCGGCAGCGGCATCAGCTCGTCGGTCTCGGTGGTGGCGTAGCCGAACATCATCCCCTGGTCGCCCGCGCCCGCCACGTCCAGCTCGTCTTCGTCGGCGGGGTCGTGGCGCGTCTCGTACGCGGCGTCCACCCCCTGGGCGATGTCCGGCGACTGCTTGTCGATCGCGTTGATCACCGCGCACGTGTCGCAGTCGAAGCCGTAGGCGGCGTCGTCGTAGCCGATCCGGCGCACGGTCTCGCGCGCGATCTCCTGGATGTCCACGTAGGTGTCGGTGGAGATCTCCCCGGAGACCACCACCAGGCCGGTGTTCACGAGCGTCTCGCAGGCCACACGGCCGTACGGGTCGTCGCGCAGCACCGCGTCGAGCACGCCGTCGGAGATCTGGTCGGCGATCTTGTCGGGGTGCCCCTCGGTGACGGACTCGGAGGTGAACAGGAACTCGCTGTCGGAAGGCTCGGTCATCTCGTTTTGGGATCAGCTCCAGGGGGGTGAGGTTGGGCAGGAACTCGCTCGGCGAGCACGGTCGTCAAAAGTCGCCGAAGTCTATGCGGCGCGGGCACGGCGGCGCTGTGCGCGCTGTCCACGCTCGACGAAGTCGATGATCAGCGGCACGCCGTCCAGCCCGTAGCGCGCGCGCAGCCGGTTCTCGAGGAAGTACGCGTAGTCGCGGGTGACGCGCGCGCGGGAGTTGACCTGCACGGCGAAGCGTGGCGGGCGCTCGCCGATCTGTGTCATGTAGATCAGCTTCAGGCGGTGGCCGGCCGCGCCGCGGCGCGTGCCGGCGGGCGGCTGGCGTGCCTGCGTGGTCTCGGCGAGGAAGCGGTTGAGCTCGGGCGTGGGGATGCGGGCGCTCACGCGGTCACCGAGCGCGATCGCCTCGGTCAACAGGCGCGCCGTGTGGCGGCCGGTCTTGGCGCTGACGGTGAGCACGCGCGGGCGCAGGCGCAGCTTCTCGGCGACGCGCGCGCGTTCGTGCTCGAGATCTACCCTGACGGGCACACCCCCTGCGGGGGCGCACCCCAAGGGGCACACCCCCGACGGGGGCGCAGGCAGGCGGGCAGGAAGGCGGGCACCGGCGACGCCACCCTCAGGGCCGCCGGCCGCGCTGGGGTGAGCACCTGCGCCGGGCTCGCCCTGCAGATCCCACTTGTTGAGGACGATCGCGGTCGCGCAGCCAGCCTTCATCGCGAGCTCGGCAATGCGCAGGTCCTGGGCGGTGACGCCGTCGCACGCGTCGCACACCACGAGCGCCACGTCCGCGCGCTCGGCCGCGCGCCGGGCGCGCAGCGCGGTGTAGTACTCGACCGAGTCCGCGACCTTCGCCTGCCTGCGCATGCCCGCGGTGTCGATCAGGACGACGGGGCGATCGCCGACGAGCAGCGGCGTGTCGATCGCGTCGCGAGTGGTGCCCGCGAGATCGGAGACGATCACGCGCTCCTCGCCGAGGAAGCGGTTCACGAGCGAGGACTTGCCGACGTTGGGCCTGCCGATCACGGCCAGGCGCACGGCGTCGGCCGCCGGCTCTTCCTGGGTGGGCTCCTGCAAGTCGAGCAGCTCGACGATGCGGTCGAGCAGATCGCCGGAGCCGAGACCCTGCGCAGCCGAGACGGCCAGCGGATCGCCGAGGCCGAGGCGGTGGAACTCGGCGGTCAGCGGCAGCTCGGCCACGCTGTCGCACTTGTTGGCCGCGACGATGCACGGCAGCGGCGAGCCGCGCAAGAGGTCGGCGAGCTCCTCGTCGCCCGGGCGCACGCCCGCGCGCGCATCCACGACCAGCACCGCCAGCTGCGCATCGGCGAGCCCCGCGCGCGCCTGCTCGCGGATCGAGCCCGCGAGCGGATCCGCGTCCTTGAAGTCCACCCCACCGGTGTCGATCAGCTTGAAGGTGCGCCCGTTCCACTCGCAGGCGAGCTCCTTGCGGTCGCGCGTGACCCCGGGGCGCTCGTGCACGACCGCCTCGCGCGTGCCCGTGAGGCGGTTGACGAGCGAGGACTTGCCCACGTTTGGATAGCCGACGACGGCGACCTTCTTCATCCACGCCAGTATGCCAGCGAGCGCGCGCCGCGCATGAACGGCGCGCGGGCCGAGACCCGCGCGCCGTGCCTTCTGCCGCAGCCCCTCCTGGGCGATGCTGCGCGCCTCTACGCTTCTTCTATCACCTCCAGCCCCGCTTTGTCCGTCGCGGCGGGTTCATACGACTCCACAGTCTCGCCGCCGACCGGCGTGTAGCTCTCGCCGCCGTTGACCGAGACTTCCGAGCGGAGATCCTGCGCGTTGTCGCCCGGTTCGTCGTACCAGTCCATTTTCTTCTTCTCTGCGTTGAGCGGTGTCGAGACGCGTCCCGCGACCGTGCCCGCTGTGCGGTAGCTCAGGTCCGCTCCGCACGCGTATTCCATGTAGTACGCGCCCGGCGCGGAAGCCGACTTCACGAAGGGTTTACCTGGTAGTAGCTGCCAATGGTAGGGTTTCGTTTCTTCGTTTTCTATGACTTCGTTCTCTTCCCCAAGGTATTCCTGCACCAGTTCTTCCGGATAACCGATCAGGGTGAGGTCGAGCCGCGAGGTTTCTATTTCGCCCGGCGCGAGCGCCGTGCTCGTGCATTTTTCGCCCGTGGTGTTGATCACACAGCCCTTGAACACAACCTGTTCCACGCCCGTTTTCGGGCCAGTCCACCCGCCTTTGCCCGAGCTCGACGCGCAGTGCACAACCACCCCCCCGGCCATTTCGAACCTGGGTGCCCTGAGCGACTTGCTGCCTTTGGTGAAAAACTTCGCGCCTTCTGCACGCCGTTCATACTTGCCTTCGGGGCCCTCGTAGGGCGGGTACTTGCCGGTGTTTTCCGGCGCCGGTTCGGAGCAGGCCTTGTTCCTGTATTTGCCCTCGCTGATCCCCTTAGCCTTTTCCTTTCCACTTCCACGTTTGTATTTGACGCGTACCTTGGCAACCTTCACGCAGCTCGTGACTTCCGCCGCCTGCGCCGCCGCCGTGACCATCGCGCAGAACGCAAGCACGGCCACCAGACACAGCCCCAAAATCCCGATACGTTTCATCTTGTGCACCACTCCTTTTCCTTCTCCGATGATGGTCGGCCTACCTCTCCCGTCTCTCCTCACGCGTTCTTCGCATCGGGCGAGGGGGCCCCGCGAGGCCCCCTCGCCGTCCTTGCTCGCGCTACCGGCCGGCCACCGCCGCGCGAGCGCATATGCCTACTCCTCTACTCCTTTCACCCGAGCGGCAGATAGAGCGTGTCCAGCGATTCGACTTCCGCGTTCGCTTCAACCTCCCATTCCCTGCCAGCAGGCACTATGAACGTGTACACGTCCCCTTCTTTGGCGACGTCGGCTTTGATGACGTCGACGATCTTCGATTCAACCCCGCCGCCTACCTGAATGTTGACCGTCGTCGTTTTGGTGCCGGCCGCCTTGACTTCGAGAATGACCTCGACCGGTTCTGTGGCGGACGGCTTGTAAAGCACGCCGACCGCCCGTTCGGTCCTCGGACCGTAGGTGCCTACGGAGACGGTTTTTCCTTCTTTGCCTTCTTTGCCTTCCGACCCGGCAGGTCCGGTCTTGCCTTCTTTGCCTTCTTTACCTTCTTTGCCTTCCGGCCCGGCAGGTCCGGTCTTGCCTTCTTTGCCTTCGGCGCCTGTTTCGCCTTTTTCGCCTTT
>JASHYF010000130.1 GCA_030043235.1 Solirubrobacteraceae bacterium
TACTCCGGGACAGGGACTCGAACCCCAATCTCCCGGGCCAGAGCCGGGCGTCACTGCCAATTGGACTATCCCGGACAGTGTGTTGGGGTTGAAGGATAGCCAACCTGCCAGCGGATCCGTCCGTGCCGTGGACGAACATATGTTCGTATGCCGACACGAGATCTGGTCTTGAAGATGTGGGCCGGAGGCAACTCGCAAGCGGAGATCGCGCGTGCGATCGGCCTCTCCAAGGGCACCGTCGCATTTCACGTGCGCCGTGTGCGCGAGCCGGACCCGCGCTTTCGCCGCCGCTACGACTGGGATGCCGTCCAAGCCTTCTATGACGCTGGCCACACCGTCAACGAGTGCGTCGTCCAGTTCGGCTTCTCCAAGCAGACGTGGCACGCCGCGAAGAATCGTGGCGACATCGTGACGCGCCCCCACGCGATGCCGATCGACATGCTGCTGTCCGCTCCACGAAACCGGAACCACGTCAAGAAACGCTTGCTGCGAGCCGGGCTCCTGCCGAACCGATGCCAACGATGTGGCCTCGCGAAATGGCATGGCAAGCCCTTGCCGCTCGAGCTACACCACGTCAACGGACTCGGACAGGACAACCGCCTGGAGAACCTCATGTTGCTGTGCCCCAACTGCCATAGTCAGACGGCTAGCTGGGGCGGCCGCAACAGCAGACATTCGCCCGCCGCCTCGCGTCGACCATCGACCCCCTAGATGCTCGCGTGCTGCCCGTTGGCCGAGAAGTAGCTCGTGATCGAGTCCTCGAGGCCGGGGTCGAGCACGAGCAGCACCTCGTCGCCGGCGGCGATGACGGTGTCGGGCTTGGGCACGAAGCCGGAGCCTTCGCGCAGCACGGAGATGATGAGGCTGCCTTCGGGCAGGGCGATGTCTGACACGCGCTCGCCGACGGTGGGCGCGTCCGCGGCGACCTCCAGCTCGATGATCTCCAGGCGCTCCTCTTCGAGCGCGAGCAGGTGCACGAGCCCGTAACGCGGCACCTCGTGCTCGATCAGGCGCAGGATCAGGTCTGTCGCGGACACCGCCGGCTGGATCCCGAGCAGGCGGAAGTGGTCGTGGTTGCGCGGGTTGTTCACGCGCGCGATGACGCGTTCGCACAGGTACTTCTCCTTGGCGACCTGGCAGACGAGGATGTTGTCCTCGTCATCGCCGGTGACGGCGATGACGAGGTCGGCGCGCTGGATGCCCGCGCGCTCCAGCACCCACAGCTCGGTGGCGTCGCCGTATTGGATGGCGTGCTCGAACTCCTCCTCGCTGGCCACGTAGCAGGCGCGCGAGGACTCGATGAGGGTGACTTCGTGATCCTTGGAGCTCAGCTCGCGCGCGAGGTTGCGCCCAACCTTGCCGGCGCCGGCGATGATCGCGTACATCCCCTACGCCACCGCCTCGGCCTCGGTCTCGAGCGCGCTCTTGAACATGGCGATCGCGTGCTTGGTCGGGGAGATCGTCTCGAGGCCCTGCTCGCCGTACCAGTCGGCCCGCGCGGGGTCCATCACGCGCACGATCACCCTCTCCACGCCGAAGCGCTTCTGCGCGATCTGCGCGATCACCAGATTGGTGTTGTCGCCGGCGGTGGAGGCGATGAACGCATCCGCGCGCTCGATCCCGGCCTGGATCAGCGCCTCGGTCTCGAGCGCGGTGCCGACCGTGAACTGGCCGCCGGAGTCCTCCCAGCTCTCGCTCTGGCCGGCGTCCAGGCGCTCGTGCGAGAGCGGGTCCTCGTCGAGCACCGAGACTTCGTGCCCGGCGGCTAGCGCCGACTTGGCGACCGTCGCGCCGACGCGCCCGGCGCCGACGATCAGCACGAACATGAGCGTGGGCGAGAGCGGTCGCGTGACATGGAGCGCAGGTTAGACCATTGGGGCGCGGACCTAGACCATCGGCGCGCGGACCCTGTTGGGCCGGCGGGCGAGCTCCACCGGCGAGTCGCGCGCGGCGGGCGCAGTGACGATCACCCGGCAGCTGGCCTTGCGCACCACGTACTTGGTGACGTCTCCGACGTAGCTGTCGAGCGGCCCGCCGCGGCCGCCCAGGCGCGCGCCGCCGCGGATCGCGGACGGTTCCTCGGCGCCGAGCACGATCGCCTCCACGCCGCGCCGGCGCGCCTCGTCGACGATCGCGTAGCCCGCGCGGCGCGTGCGCACGGTGGCGGTGGCCACGTGCACGCCGCTGTACTCCTCGCCGATGGCCTTCGCGCGCGCGAGCACCTGGCGCGCGTGTTTGATCTGCGCCTCCGGCAGGCGCGCGTCGAGCGGCAGCGACATCGGTATCACGAACATCCACATCGCCTCGATCGTGGCGTTGTCGATGGCGGCCTCGTCGGTCTGCTCGCCGGAGACCAGCAGCGCGGCGGTCTGCACGATGTCGTCGTCGAGGTCGGTGCCGAACAGCGGCACGAGCACGGAGCCGTAGTCGCGCTCGCGCGTGGGCTCGGCGCGCAGCACCTGTGGCGCGACCGTCACGCGGCGCAGCAGCGAGGTCTCGTCGGCGCGACGGTAGATGACATACAGGGCGATGCCCGCGAGCATCCAGCCGAGACCGACGTAGCGCGCGGGTTCGTGCAGCACGAGCACGGCCACGAGCCCGCCGGTGGAGGCGAGCGCCCCGAACACCGCCGGCAGCGGCAGCTGGCCCCCGCGCACGCTGACCGACAGCGGGATCCGGTAGGGGCGGTCGCGCTCGGGCTCGGTGTAGCGCAACCGGCAGATCGACAGGTGCGCGATCGTGAACGCGAGCGTCGCGCCGACGGCGTAGATGCCGACGAGGAAGTCGAGGTCCTCGGGGGCGGCGAGCGCGGCCGCGATCAGGCCGGCGAAGATGATCAGCACGTACGGCGTCGAGCGCGTGGGGTGCAGGCGCCCGAGGCCGCTGGGAATCTGGCGGTTGGTGGACAGCGAGTAGGCCAGGCGCGAGAGGCCGAGCATCGCCGAGTTGGCGGCCGCCACGAGCGTGACCGCGGCGGTCGCCGCCACGAGATACATCAGCGCCTGCCCCAGCCAGTGCGGGTGCACGCGGCTGACCACGCCGATCATCGGCGCGTCCAGGTAGCGACTGGCCAGTTCGGTGTGACCGTCGTGCACGGGCAGCGCCGTGACGGCCACCAGCGCGATGCCCACGTACAGGAAGACGACGGTCGCGGTCGTGCTGGCGACCAGGCGCTTCAGCCCGGCACGGCTGATGCGCACCTCGCCGGCCAGGCCGGACGCCGACTCGAGGCTCGTGAACGCGATCACGGCGACCGTCAGCGCGAACAGCAGCCGCGGCCAGGTGGGCGCGCTGCCCAGGTGGATGGGGTGCACGAGCGTGTGCGGGTTGAAGAACAGCACCAGCCCGAGCACCACGATGAAGCCCTGCAGCACGAGGTCGCCGGCGAGCAGGAAGCCCACGCGGCGCGCGCGCCGGGCGCCGAAGCCGCGGATGTTGCCGAGCACCACGAACGCGATGAACGCCAGCGACAGCCCCAGCGCCGCGCCGCGGTTGCCCAGCGGGTGCCAGAAGACCTTCAGGTACTGCGTGGCGGAGAACGCGGTGAGGGCGATCAGGATCGTGTAGTCGAGCAGGATCGCCCAGCCGGCGATGAAGCTCACGAGCTCGTTGAACGCGTAGCGCGCGAACACCGTCGAGCCCCCCCGGTCCTGGTGCAGCGAGGCGCCCTCCACGTAGGTCATCGCCGTCACCATGTACATCACCGCCGCGATCAGGAACACCAGCGGCGTGAGGCCGAGCGCGTGCCCGGCGATCACGCCGAGCGAGAAGTAGATCGCGCTCGCGAGCGAGGAGTACACGATCGTGAACAGGATCGGCGAGCCGATGCTGCGCCGCGCGACCTGGCGCGAACGCGCCGTGCGCTCCAGGGGCTGGCCGCCGGGCGCGCCTGTGCCCTTCAGGGTGCTCACGCGCCGCGGCTCCTGCGCAGCTCCACGTACCAGCGCCCCCCGCCGGCCGCGATGAACAGCACGCCCAGCAGGAGGCGGGCGGTCACCGAGCTCGGGTTCGCGCTCAGCGCCTGCACGATCAGCGCCACGCCGATCGCCGCCATCGCCAGCGACAGCACGAACGTGCCCGTGCGGTGCGCCCGTCTTCCGTTCATCTCATGTGAGGTTATTCCGGTGCCAGCATTGCTGGTCCAGCCGGCGCATGCGCCGGCTGGCGGGGCCGCACATGTGCGGCCCCGTGACGAGCCGCATGCGGCTCGTCTGACGGACGGCGCATGCGCCGTCCGGGGAGGGCCGCATGCGGCCCTCCCACGACCCGCACATACCCCTTCGGGGCACTTCGTGCGGGTCGCCTGTCAGGTGATGAGAGGGATGATCAGGATGGCGACGATGTTGGCGACCTTGATCATGGGGTTGATGGCCGGGCCGGCGGTGTCCTTGAAGGGGTCGCCGACGGTGTCGCCGGTGACCGACGCGGCGTGCGCGTCCGAGCCCTTGCCGCCGAACGCGCCGTCCTCGATGAGCTTCTTCGCGTTGTCCCACGCGCCGCCGCCGGCGGTCATCAGCACGGCGAAGAAGAAGCCCACGACGATCACGCCGATCAGCAGGCCGCCGAGCGCCTTCGTGTCGATCAGCCCGACGATCAGCGGCAGCAGGATCGGCAGCATCGCGGGGATGATCATCTCGCGCTGGGCGGTCTTGGTGACGATGTCCACGCACGTGGCGTAGTCGGGGTCTTCCGTGCCCTCCATGATCCCCGGGTGCTCGCGGAACTGCCGGCGCACCTCCTCCACGACCGCGCCGCCCGCGCGGCCCACCGCCTCGATCGACAGCGAGGCGAACAGGCACACCATCAGCCCGCCGAGGAGCAGGCCGATCAGCACGGGCGGTTCGTTGATGGAGAAGATCAGCGATTCGATCGCGTGATGTTCGTGGACGGCCAGTTCCTGGCGAAAGCCGGCGAACAGCACGACCGCCGCGAGCACCGCCGAGCCGATCGCGTAGCCCTTGGTGACCGCCTTGGTGGTGTTGCCGACCGCGTCCAGCGGATCGGTCACGTTGCGCACCTCCTCGGGCAGCTCGGCCATCTCCGCGATCCCGCCGGCGTTGTCGGTGATCGGGCCGAACGCGTCGAGCGCGACGATCAGGCCGGTCAGCGACAGCTGGCCCATGACCGCCACGCCGATGCCGTAGATGCCCGTGGTGCCGCCGCCCGCGAGCTTCCACGCGCCGAAGATGCCGAGCACGATCACGAGCGCCGGCAGCGCCGTCGCCTGCAGGCCCGAGCCGAAGCCCTGGATGATGTTGGTGGCGTGACCCGTGACCGACGCGCGCGCGGTCTTCTTCACCGGCGAGAAGCGCGTGGAGGTGTAGTAGTCGGTGAGCACGAACAGGCACGCCGTGACGCCGATGCCGATCAGCGAGCACAGGTAGAACTTGCCCCAGGCGGGCGGGTTCACGGCGCTTCCCACCTGTGCGAAGGTGAGGTTGCGCATCAGCCAGTAGGTGATGGGGGCGAACGCCGCCGCGGCGATCACCCCCGAGACGATCAGCCCTTGGTAGAGGGCGCGCTCGACGTTCCCTGCGCGCGAGCGCACCGCGAACGTGCCGATGATCGACGCCACCACCGCCACGCCGCCGAGGATCAGCGGGTACATCACCACGCGGGTGGCCTCGTGGAAGGTGAGCACGCCGAGCAGCA
>JASHYF010000131.1 GCA_030043235.1 Solirubrobacteraceae bacterium
GCGCGGCGCGGGCGACGAGTGCGGAGCAGACGGCAGGTGCGGGGGAGGGAGAGGCTGCCCTCGCCGGCGAGCCGGAGCTGATCGAGGGCGACGGGCGCCTGCTCCTCGTGCCCGCGTTCTTCGACCCGCACGTGCACCTGCGCACGCCCGGGCAGGAGCACAAGGAGGACATCGACAGCGGCACCCGCGCCGCCGCCGCGGGGGGCTTCGGCGCGGTGATCGCGATGCCCAACACCGACCCGGTGCTCGACTCCGCGCCGCTGCTCCGCTCGCTGCGCGACGCCGCCGCGCGCGAGGCGCGCGTGCCGGTGGGCTTCCTCGCGGCGATCACGCGCGGCCTGCGGGGCGAGCAGCTCACGGAGATGGCGGAGCTTCGCCAGGAGGGCGCGCCGGGCTTCACCGACGACGGGCGGCCGGTCGCGAGCGCGGGCGTGCTGCGCAAGGCGCTGCAGTACCAGCGCCTGTGCGGCGGCGTGCTGTCGCTGCACGAGGAGGACCCCACGCTCTCGCGCGAGGGCGCCATGCACGAGGGGGCGGTCAGCGCCGCCCTGGGACTCGCGGGCATCCCCAGCGTGGCCGAGTCCACGATGCTCGCCCGCGACGCCGCGCTGGCCGGCTACGAGGACGCGCGCGTGCACTTCCAGCACCTCTCCTGCGCCGCCTCCGTGGACGCGCTCGCCGCCGCCAAGGCGCGCGGCTTTCGCCTCAGCGGCGAGGTCTGCCCGCATCATTTGCTGCTCACCGAGGAGGACGTTCGCGGGCTGGACACGCGCATGAAGATGTACCCGCCGCTCGCCACCGAGGCCGACCGCGTGGCGCTCGTCGAGGGCCTGCGCGCGGGCACGATCGACTGCGTCGCCAGCGACCATGCCCCGCACGCGCGCGATGAGAAGGAGGTGCCGTTCGAGCAGGCGCCGATGGGCACCACCGGCCTGGAGACCGCGTTTGCGGCCCTGCACACGGGCCTCGTGCTCCCCGGCGTGATCGAGCTGGCGCTGCTGGTCGAGCGCATGAGCGCCGGCGCCGCGCTGTTCGGGCTGCCGGCGCCGACGATCGTGCCCGGCCAGCCGGCCAACGCGACGCTCGTCGACCTCGACGCCGTGTGGGTCGCCGGCGAGCACGGCTGGGAGAGCCGCGCGGAGAACTGCTGCTTCGCGGGCCGGCGCCTGCAGGGTCGCGTGCTGCTCACGCTCGCCGCCGGCGCGATCGCCCACCGCGATCGCGCGCTCGAGATGGCAGGTGCGCGATGAGCGCGAGCGCACCCGTGGGGGCGGGCTCGGCGGCGAGCGCGGCAGAGCACGGGGTGGGCACGCTCCCCGTAGCGGGGCGCACCCCTTACAGGGGAGCCCCCCGTGTCGGGGGACAGGCAGGCAGGCGATGAGCCTGCTCTCCCGCGAGCGCGCGGCGCTGGTCGTGGTGGACGTGCAGGAGGGCTTTCGCCCGTACGACGCGTTCGCCGGCGTGGCCGGCTCCTGCGCCAAGCTCGTGCAGGCCGCGCGCATCCTCGAAGTGCCCGCGCTCGTCAGCGAGCAGTACCCGAAAGGCCTCGGCCACAGCGCCCCCGAGCTCGGCCTGCGCGACGAGCCGCGGATCGAGAAGACCGTGTTCTCCGCAGCCCGCGCCGAGGGCTTCGACCTGGGTGGCGCCGAGCAGGCGATCGTGTGCGGGATCGAGACGCACGTGTGCGTCAGCCAGACCGTGCACGACCTGCTCGCCGAAGGCATCGAGGTGCACGTGCCCGCCGACGCCGTCGGCTCGCGTCACCAGCTCGACTACGAGCGCGGCCTCGAGCGCATGGAGCGCGCGGGCGCGGTCGTCAGCACCGTGGAGGCCGCCCTGTTCGAGCTGCTCGAGCGCGCCGGTACACCGGAGTTCAAGCAAGTGCAGAAGCTGATCCTGTGATCCTGTGGTCCTGTGAACCTGTGACCCGAAACACCACGCGCGCGACCGGCGCAGGGGACGGGCGATGACCGAGCCGACGGCATACGTGCTGCTGGAGGACGGCGCGCGCTTCGACGGGGAGGCGTGCGGGGCGACCGGCGGCGCGGGGGGCTCGCCAGCGGACGGCTGCGCGGTCGGCGAGGTGGTGTTCACGACCGGCATGTCCGGCTATCAGGAGTCGCTCACCGACCCCTCGTTCGCCGGCCAGCTGATCGCGTACACCTACCCCCACATCGGCAACTACGGCGCGAGCGCGCAGGCGATGGAGTCCGAGCGCGCGTGGGCGCGCGCGGCGATCATGCGCGAGGCGCGGGGCGGCGAGGACGCGCCCAGCGCCGAGCGCGGCTGGCTGGACTGGCTCGCCGACTGCGGCGTGCAGGCGATCAGCGGCGTGGACACGCGCGCGCTCGTGCGCCACATCCGCGAGGCGGGCGCCATGCGCGGGGGGGTGTTCCCGGCGACGATGGCCGAGTCGCAGGCGCGCGAGCTGATCGACGCGGAGCCGCCGATGGCCGGCCAGGACCTCGCGCGCGTGGTCACGCCGGAGACGGTCAGCCGGCACGGCTCGGGCGAGGGGCCGCGAATCTCGGTGCTCGACTGCGGCATCAAGGTCTCGATGGTGCGCGAGCTGGTCAGCCGCGGGGCGCGCGTGACGCTGCACCCGTGCACCAGCAGCGCCGAGGAGCTGCTGGCGGAGGACCCCGACGCGGTGTTCCTGTCGAACGGCCCCGGCGACCCCGGCGCGCTCGGCTACATGGTCGACACCGTCCGCCAGCTCGTGGGCAAGAAGCCCGTGTGGGGCATCTGCCTCGGCCACCAGCTGCTGTGCCGGGCGGTCGGCCTGGAGACGTTCAAGCTGCCGTTCGGCCACCACGGCGCCAACCACCCCGTACGCGACCTGCACACCGGTCGCGTGGAGATCACCTCCCAGAACCACGGCTTCGCCGCGCTCGGCCCCGGCGGCGCGCGCACGATCGACACCGACGAGCCCGTGCGCTGGGAGACCGACTTCGGCGCCGCGCAGCTCTCCCACGTGAACCTGTACGACCGCACCGTCGAGGGCCTGGAGCTGCTGGACGTGCCCGGCGGCACCGTCCAGTACCACCC
>JASHYF010000132.1 GCA_030043235.1 Solirubrobacteraceae bacterium
TGGCCGCCGCCCTGGCGACGCGCTCGTCCCGCCCGCTGGTGCTGGAGGGCGGGGAGGCCCGGCGCTGGCTGGCGGGCCGCCCGGTGGAGCTGCTCGGCTTCCGGGAGGGCACGGCGGCGCTGATCGAGCCGCTCACGCGCCTCGGCGTGCGCACCCTCGGCGAGCTGGCTAGGCTCGGACGCCCCGCGCTCGCCGACCGCTTCGGCGCGCCCGGCGCGCTCGCCCACACTCTGGCCCGCGGCGAGGACAGCCCGCTGCGCCCACGGCGCCTGGAGGAGCGCCTGGAGGAGTCGATGGCGGTCGGCGACGCGAGCTCCGGCGAAGCGCTCGGGCGCGTGCTCGGCGTGCTGGTGAACAGACTGCTGGCCCGCTCGGAGCGTCGCGGGCGCACGCTGCGCGCCGCCACGCTCTCCGCCCGCCTGCTCGCCGGCGGTGGCTGGCGCGAGCGCGTGGTCTTCCGCCAGGCGCTCGCCGACCCCGAACGCATCTGGCTGGCGCTGTCCCAGCGCCTGCTGGCGCTCCCCGCTCCAGCGGCCGAGCTGTCGCTCGCGGTCGAGCGCTTCGGGCCGCCCACCAGCGACCAGGGCTCGTTGTTCGGGGGCGCCTCGGCCGCTCGCGCCACGCGCCTGCGCGAGGCCATCGCCCAGGTGCGCGCGGTGGCGGGGCAGGACGCCGCGCTGCGCGCCGTGTGCGTGGACCCCGACTCGCGCGTGCCCGAGCGACGAGTGGTGCTCGCGCCGATCCCCGAGTGATGGCGGAAGTCATGACCGAGCCCACGCGAGCCAAGGGGTTGCCTTGACGCGAGCTCTCAACAACCCCCGGCCCGCGAACGTGCGCTTCAGCGACGGCGTGCCCACGCGGGTGAACGGCGAAGCGATCGAGGCGCTGCGCGAGTCCTGGCTGGTGGAGGATCGCTGGTGGACCGCACAGCCGCTGCGCCGCCGCTACTGGGAGCTCGTCGGCGAGCGGGGACGCAACGTGATCGTCTTCCACGACCTGTGCTCGGGTCGCTGGTTCCTGCAGAGATGAGTAGTTCGAGTCGTTCGAGTTGTTCGGGGACGGGTGGGGTTCCATACATAGAGCTGCACTGCCATTCCGCCTATTCCTTCCTCGACGGCGCCTCGCTGCCGCACGAGCTCGCGCAGCGGGCGGGCGAGCTCGGGCACGTGGCGCTCGCGCTCACCGATCACAACTCCGTCTCCGGCTCCATGGAGCTCGCCCAGGTGGCCGCCGACTGCAGGATCAGGGCGATCCACGGCGCCGAGATCGACGTCGCGCTCGCTCGCTCGCCCGCCTGCCTGCCTGTGCCCCCGAAGGGGGCATGCCCTTCAGGGTGCGCCCCCGGAGGGGGTGTGCCCCCATCGGGGGTGCGCCCTTCAGGGTGTGGGCTGGTGGGCCCCGTAGAGGGTGCGCCGGCGGACACGCGTCACCTGACGCTGCTCGTGCGCGACGAGCGCGGCTGGCGCAACCTCTGCCGGATCATCACCCTCGCCCACGCTCACACCCGCGAGGGCTCAGGCCGCCGCGAGCGCGGCGAGCCGTGGGTGGACGTGCAGGGCGTGCTCGACCACGCCGAGGGCCTCGTGTGCCTGACCGGCTGTGCCGGGCGATCGGTGCTCGGGGACCCCACGCGCGCGGCCGAGGCCGAGGTCGCCCAGCGGACGGCCCGGCGGCTGCTGGAGGCGTTCGGGCCGGAGAACCTGTACGTGGAGCTGCAGCGCCCGTACGCCCGCCACGATCGTGCCCGCAACCGTGCCTTCGCGCAGCTTGCGCGGCGCCTGGGCGTGCGCTGCGTGGCGAGCGGCGACGTCCACGCCCACGCTCCCGCCAGGGCCGAGCTGCAGGATGCGTTCGTCGCGCTGCGCCACCGCGCCACGCTCGACGCCTCCGAGCCCCTGCGCCGCGGCAACCACAGCCACGTGATGAGCACGCCGCAGGCGATGGCCAGCCGCTTCTCCGACCATCCCCACGCGGTTCGCGAGACGCTCGCGCTGGCCGAGCGGCTGACGTTCGACCTCACCAAGGACCTCGGCTACCGCTACCCGGGAAGCGAGGAGCGCGAGGCGCCCAGGCGCCTGGCGGAGCTGTGCCGGGCGCAGCTGCACGAGCGCTACGAGGTGCATCCCGCCGATCCGGCCCGCGCCCAGGCGCGCGCGCTCCGCGCGGAGGCGCAGGAGCGGCTCGAGCACGAGCTGCGCGTGATCGAGCACCTCGGCCTGGCGGGCTTCTTCCTGCTGCACCACGACATGCTCGAGCTCGCCCGCGAGGTCGCCCGCGAGGTTCGCGGTCCGGACTCCGTGCGCGCGCTGCTCGCGCCCGGGCGCGGCCGCGGATCCTCGGTGTCCTCGCTGGTGTGCTACCTGACCGGCCTCTCGCACATCGACCCGATCGCCAACAAGCTCGCGCTGGGGCGCTTCCTGCACGAGGACCTGCACGGCCTGCCCGACATCGACCTCGACTTCCCCCGCGACATCCGCGAGCGGCTGATCCCGCGCGTGCACGAGCGCTACGGCAACGACCGCGCGGCGCTCGTCGCCGCCTTCCCCACATTTCGCGTGCGCGGCGCCGTGCGCGAGCTCGGCAAGGTGCTCGGCCTGCCCCCCGGGGAGATCGAGCGCGTGGCCCGCACCGCTGGCCGGTTCGGGGACGCGAGCGAAGCGGGTGTCTCCCGGTTCGGCCGGTTCGGGGACGCGAGCGAAGCGGGTGTCTCCCGGTTCGGCCGGTTCGGGGACGCGAGCGAAGCGGGTGTCTCCCCGTTCGGCAGGTTCGCGGGCGCCGAGCACGACCTGCAGTCGGAGCGCTGGCGCTGGCTCGCCCGCCTGGTCGAG
>JASHYF010000133.1 GCA_030043235.1 Solirubrobacteraceae bacterium
CCTATCCCTGCGCCCCCCGGGTCGCGAGGCTCACGGGTGGGCCCGCGTCACGGTCGGCGCCGCGGAGCCAGCCACGGTAGAGCATCGGCCTGGCAGTGTACCCCCACCGAGGCACCGAGGCGCTCCCACCGGCGCCTCTGAGCCCTCCGTGTCCGAGCCCGCATCCGGGGGATACATGCGTCGCTGTATCCCCCGGATAATCGCGCCGGACCGCTTCTATCCGAAACATGCCACCCGGCCAATTGCGCGTGAGCAAGCCGCGCTCGAAACTGTCCAAGGTTAGTTAATTCATCAGGCTCGCCTGGAGCTCCCCGACCAGGCACACGCCGGCGGCCCGCCGGCCCGGACGGAGAAAAAGGGGCAAACGAGGCATGACACCATGACACGCTCCGCAAGACAGAGACAACGTACAGACAGGGACCGGCTCGACCCCCAGGCCCGGACCGGCGTCACGGCCCAGGCGAGCGCCGAGGACATCGACAGAGCCCACAGGGAGCACAGAGAGCTGGTGAGCTTTCTCGAAAGCGCTCCGGAGAGCGTGCGCGGCTGGGCCCGGCACGAGATCGCCGCGGCCGACGAGGCGCTCGCGGCGCTCTCCCATGCGACCAGTGGAAGGCCGGCTCGCCGCCTCTCGGCTCGCCGCCCCTCGGCTCGCCGCCCCTCGTCGCGCCGCCCCTCGTCGCGCCGCCCCTCCTACTCGCTGAGGCGAATCGCGATCGGGGCGCTCGCTCTCGCCGTGATCGCCGGCGTCGTCGTCGGCGTCTACGAGATCGGGGGTGCTCACAGCAAGACGAGCTCCCAGGAAGGCGGGGCGGGCGAATCGCAGGCGCTCACGTCCGCTCAGCAAAAGCACGTCTCCGCGCTGATGGCTGAGCTCAAGAGCGAACCGAAGGACGTCGAAGCGCTGATCGCACTCGGCGACGTCTACTTCGAAGCCAAGAACTACAACGTTGCCGGCGGCTGGATGAGGCGGGCCGTCGCGGCCGACCCGGGGAACATGACAGCGCACATGGCGCTCGGCGCGGCGGAGTTCAACATCGGCGACGCCGCCGACGCCCGCACGAACTGGCTGGACGTCGTCGCCGCCGACCCGAAGGACGTCGAAGCGTACTACGACCTCGGGTTCGTGTACGTGAGCAAAGAACCGCCCGACATGACCGATGCAAAGAAGGTGTGGGAGAAGGTCATCGCGCTGGCCCCCCACTCCTCCGAGGCCAAGACGGTTGAAATGCACATCAAGGGGTTGACGAAGGGATGACCGACGTCGGCATCCCGGTCGCCTTCCTCGCGGGGATCGTCTCCTTCGCCTCGCCGTGCGTCCTGCCGCTGGTTCCCGGCTACGTCAGCTACATGGTCGCCACCAGCCCGGGCGGCTCAACGGCGTCGCGCAGGGTGCCCTTCTTCCACGCGCTCGCCTTCGTCGCCGGCTTCTCGGCCGTGTTCATCGCCATCTGGGCCTCGGTCGGGCTGATCGGCTACGTCCTGCGCGACTACGTCGGCCTCCTGCGAGAGCTCGGCGGCGCGGTTCTGGTCTTCATGGGGCTGCACGTCGCCGGGGTGATAAACATCGCGGCGCTCCACCGCGAGAAGCGGCTGCCGATGCCGCGTGCCGCCGGCGCCTCGGAGCACGCGGGATGGGGCGCCTCGTGCGGTCCCCGCTACGGGCGCTCCGCCCTGCTCGGCGTCATCTTCTCGGCGGGCTGGACGCCCTGCGTCGGCCCGATCCTGGGCGGGATCATCGGCCTGGCCTCGGTGAGCGCGAGCGTCGCCCAGGGCACCCTCCTGCTGCTCGTCTACGCGCTCGGACTGGGCATCCCGTTCATCCTCGTCGCGCTCGGCCTCTCGGAGGTCAGCGACCGGCTCGGCTGGCTGCGCAGGCACAACGCGGCGGTCAGCGTAGTGACCGGGGCGATGCTCGTCGGGATCGGCTTTTTGATGATCACCAACACCTTCGGGCAACTGTCGCACTCTCTCCCGCTGGGCGAAATGTGAGGGGCACACATGAGTCACACTGTCACCGCACCCGCACCTCCCAGACTCCCCCGGGAGCCGGCCGCCGAGCTTCGCCGCCCGGCCCTGCCGCCGCACGTCTGGATCCTCCGCAAGCTGACCTCGATGCGAGTGGCACTGGTGGCGCTGTTCGTGCTCGCCGTGCTGACCCTGGCGGGCATTCTTCTCAACCAGGCCCCCAGCTCCGTCACGAGCAACCAGGCCGCCTATGCCGAATGGCTCAGCTCCGTGCGCCCCGATTACGGGGGCTGGACTGGAATCCTGAACGCGCTCGGGCTCTTCTCGGTGTTCTCCTCGATCTGGTTCAGGGGGACGGTGCTGTTCCTTTCGGTCAGCGTCCTGACGTGCTCCGTGCGCCGCTTCCCCGGCCTGTGGAGGACGGCGACCCGGCCACGGATGGTCATGACGGACGCGTTCTTCGAGCGGGCGCCGCACACGGCGCGGATCGTCTCGGAGAAGGATCAGGGCGCCGCCCTCGCTGCGCTGCGCACCGCCTTCCGCAAGAACGGCTTCCGCGTCAGCACCGAGAGAGACGGCGAGGACATCCATGTCTGCGCCGACCGCTTCCGCTGGGGGCCGTTCGGCAGGATCGCCGCTCACGTGAGCTTCGTCGTCATCCTCCTCGGCGCGGTGGCCACGGGCACGGGCGGCTTCCGGGACGAATCGTTCGCCATCCCGGTCGGCGACAGGATGGCCGTGGGACACGGAACCGGCCTGGCGGTCGAAGCCAAGTCGTTCGTCGACTCCTACTACCCCAGCGGCCCGCCACGCGCCTACGAAAGCCAGCTCGTCCTTTACAAGAACGGCGTCCCGGTCCACACGCAGGAGGATCGGGTCAACCACCCGATGCGCTACGACGGCGTCACCTTCTACCAGTCATACTTCGGCCCCGCCGTTGTGATGCGCGCTCAGACCAGCTCCGGCCAGGTCATCTTCAACCAGGGCGTTGCGCTGCAGTACGAGTCGCAAGACGAAAAGGAGAGCATCGGCAGGTTCGAACTCCCGCAACAGGGCCTGAAAGTCTTCGTGGTCTCACCCCGGTCGGGGGAGATCGACCCGGGCATCCCTGCGGGCTCGACGCAGCTCGAGGTCTACGACATCGACAACGAAACGCCTGCGGGCATCCAGGTGCTCTCGCAGGGCAAGCCGGCCACGATCGCCGGCGTCCGCTTCACGTTCGTGCGCGAACGCGAGTTCACGGGCCTGATCGTCGCCCACGACCCGGGGGCGACGATCGTCTGGATCGGCGCGGCGCTGCTGGTGCTCGGCCTGTTCACGACCTTCTACTTCCCGCACCGGCGGGTCAGGGCCGTGCTCCGCCCCGGGGCTGGCGGCAGCGAGATCGGGATTGCCGCGATCGAGCGCCGCCATCCGGCATTTCCGGGGCTGTTCGAGCATCTCGTGCAAGACATACGGCGCGCCGCCGGCCAGGGCGCGCAACCCCCTAGAGAAGGAGGAGCCGATGCTTAGGCTATCCCAGTACTGCGTCTTCGCCGGCATCGTCGCGGTGGCCGCGGCGCTGACCTCCTATGTCCTGGCCTTCGCGTCCGACCGCGTCGCCCGGGCTCACACGGTGTTCGCGGCGGAGAGCTCCGGCGGCACAGTCACGACGATCGCCGCTGGCGAAGCTCCGCGGGGCGCCGCCGCCTTCGGCACGTTGACGACATGGCTGTCGCTCGGCTTCCTCTCAGCGGCGCTCGTCTTCCGCGCGATTGCCACCGGCCACGGCCCGTTCGCGAACATGTACGAGTTCTCGGTCGCCTTCGCGTGGGGCGCGCTGGTCATCAACGCGTACTTCATGCGGCGCTATCGCCAGTGGGCCGTCGGCGTGATCGTGCTGCCGGTCGCGCTGGGCCTCTTGCTCTACTCCACGACGGTCTCGAGCGCGGACGAGCCGCTCGTCCCGGCGCTTCAGAACAACCTGCTGCTGACGGCCCACGTGGCCACCGCGGTGGTCGCCTACGGCGCCTTCGCCGTCGGCTTCGCGGCCGCGGTTCTCTACCTGCTCAACCGTGAAGACCGGGGATCGCTCCTGCCCAAGCGCCAGCTGCTGGACGACCTGTCCTACAGAGCGGCGCTGATCGGCTTCCCGTTTCTGACCCTGACGATCGTCCTGGGGGCCATCTGGGCCGACATCGCATGGGGCAAGTACTGGAGCTGGGATCCCAAGGAGTCTGCCTCGCTCGTCACATGGGTCGTCTGCTGCGCCTACCTGCACGCCCGCGCCGCCCGCGGCTGGCGCGGACAGCGCGCGGCGGTGCTGCTCATAGCGGTGTTCGCGGCGGTCCTGTTCTGCTACTACGGCAATCTCTTCTTCGGGGGGCTGCACAGCTATGGCTAGCGGACGGGGTGGGCTCAGCCGAGGCAGGACGCTGCTGGTGATGGCCGTGACCGCCGCCGCCATCCTGGCCGTCTCCTACCTGGTCAACCGGCCGGCGTCGGGCGGCAGCTTGAGCTCGGTCGCGCTCTCGGGCGCCGCCACGGGCCCGGCGCCGGAAGTCGGACGCCCGGCCCCGAACTTCACCGCGACGACGGTAGAAGGCGTGAAGGTCACGCTGAGCAGCCTGCGGGGCCATCCGGTCTGGCTGACCTTCGGAGCCTCCTGGTGCCAGTCGTGCCGGGCGGAGAACCCGGACATCGAGGCCGCTTACGAAAAGTACCGCGCTCGGGGGCTGGAGGTCCTTCAGATCTTCATCGAGGACAGCAAGTCCGACATCGAAGAATACGCGAAGCGGACCGGCCTCACCTATCCGAAGATCGACGACTCCGGCCGGATCGCCAACAGCTACCGGATCGTCGGCATCCCCTCGCATTTCTTCATCGACAGCTCCGGGATCCTGAGGGAGATCAGGATCTCCTCTCTCGACCCGTCGATGATCAGCGAAGACCTCGCGCAGATCGGAGTCGAGAGTGCCGGATCGAGCGGATGAGACGGATGAGACGGATCGGACGGACCGGGCGCCGCGCGAGCCCACGCGGACGCGTTTCAGGCGCATCCGCGCGCTCGCCGCTCGGCACGTGCGCCCGCCGCAGAGCGTCCGCGGATTCGTCATCGCGGTGATCGTCGTGGGCGCGATCGGCTCTGCGGTGGGAATCGGCGGGCTCAGCTTCCAGAAGTTCAGCGAGACGGAAGGCTTCTGCTCGCAGTGCCACGTCATGGCCCCCGAGGTGGCCGCGCACAAGGTGGGGGTCCATCGCGACGTGTCCTGCGGTGAGTGTCATGTCGCGCCGAGCCTCCTCGGCGTCGTCAAGTCGAAGATCAGAGGAGCCGTGCAGCTCGCCGAGGTGATCACCGACACCTACCCGAAGCCGATCCCGGAGCCGGAACCCGACCTGCTTCCGCCCCCCCAGGAGACGTGCATGAAATGCCACCCCCTGAGCGAGATCGCAAAAGAAGAAAGCCTGAAGCTCGTGCTGCACTCCCGCTACCGCGAAGACGAGGCCAACACGCGGGAAATGGTCGCCGTGGTGGCCCGTCCGTATCGCCTCGACGAAGGATCGGCGAGCCGCGGCGTGCACTGGCACGTCGAGGTGCAAGTCGAATACGCGAGCCCCGCCGGGAACGAACAGAAAATCGACTGGATTCGAGTCAAGTACAAGAACGGCCAGACCGAACAGTTCATCGCCCGCTCGCAGGTCACCGTCTCCAGCGACGTGCAGGCGGACATCGACCGCGTCCTGCACACGGAGAAGGTGCATGAAATGACCTGCATCACCTGCCACAACCGCGTCGGCCACGAATTCCCCAGCCCTACCGAAGCGGTCGATGAAGCGGTCGCGGACGGCTCCATCAGCCAGTCCCTCCCCTACATCGTGCGCGAAGGGGTTGCGCGCCTCAGCAAGCGCTACTCCTCCTACGGTGAAGCGGACAAGGCGATCGAAGGCATACGCGGCGTGTACGCGTCCCGCTACCCGCTCGTCTCGCGCACGCGCAAAGCGGAAATCAACCACGCGGTCAGCAAGCTGAAGACCCTCTACCGGCTTGTCGCGGACCCTGAAATGAACATGGTCTCGGCCGACTACCCCAACGACGAAACCATGGCCGGCTGCATGCGCTGCCACGACGGCGCCCATTACGAGGTCGCCTCCGACGGGCGCCTGATGAGCAACACGATCCCGTGGGAATGCACGACATGCCACACCTTCCCGCAGGTCGGCTCGAAGCTGACCAGCATAGATCTGCTCTCCCCGCCCCCCGAAAAGCAGGCCAAGACCTGGATCTTCGAACACGGCCGCAGCCCCGAGGCGCTCGAACCGGGCGCCGCGAACAACAGCTCCTGCACGAGCTGCCACAGCACCGGCGCGGTGAGGGTGGACCTGGAAGAAATGGTCTTCAACCACCCCAAGTTGATCGAAGAGTTCGGTCTGCAGCTGTGTGGCTACTGCCACACCGAAGCCTTCTGCTCCAGGTGCCACAAGATGCAGGCCCTGGGCCTGGGGGAAGACGTCACCAAGAGCTGGGAGCCGGAATGACGAGCACGACGCGCACATCGGCTCGCGGGGAATGGCTGACCCTGCAGGAGGCGTGCTCGCTCGTCGGCGTCTCGCCGGCCACCCTGCGCCGGTGGGCCAAGAACGGGAACGTCAGGACATTCACCACGCCCGGGGGCCACCGTCGCTTCGCCCGCTCGGCGATGCTCGCCCTCCTGCCCGCGCCGACCGCCACCTCCGGCGCCGCATCGCCCGCCATGGCCGGCCCACCGGCTGAGACCGGCGCGCCGCCCCCCTCGCTCGTCGCCCTCGTCGCCCAGGCGCGCCGGGTCCCGAGCGCCGCGCGCGAGGCGTTCGCGAACGAGCTGGCCGCGCTCGAGCGCAGCGAAGCGACGATCGTCGTCCACACCTGCCATCGAGTCGAGCTGTACGTCGCTCTCGACCGGCTCGGAGAGCTGCCGCTCCCGAAGCCGCCGCCGGGAACGCAGCGCCTCGAGGGGATCGAGGTGGCACGGCACCTCGTCTCGGTCGCGTGTGGGCTGGACAGCGCCGTGCTCTGCGAGAACCAGATCCTCCACCAGCTCCGCGAGACCCTCAGCGGGCGTCGCGCCGAGCATCCGCTCGACCCGATCCTCGATCGGCTCTTCCAGGTCGCGCTCCACGCGGGCCGGCGTGCTCGCAGCTGGTTCGGCAACTCGCCGCGATCGCTCGCCGACCTCGCGCTCGAGCGCATCCAAGAGCGAGCCGGAGCGCCCGAGGGGCGGCGAATCCTCATCGTCGGGGCGGGCGTCATAGGCCGCCTCGCCGCGCTTGCCGCAGAGCGCCAAGGGGCCGAGGTGATCGTCACGAGCAGAACCAGCGAGCGAGCAGGCGCGCTCGCACGCGAGGTGCATGGGCGGGTGATCCCGTTTGGAGGCGAGGGTGTCCTACCGCGGGTTGCCGGCGCGATCGTCGCGCTCGGCGGCAGCTGGCCGCTCGCCGGCGAGGGCGCCCGCGGGCTGGCCGAGAGCGGCGCGATCGTCGTTGACATGTCCTCGCCGGCGGCCGTCCCGGAGGCACTCCAGGCTGCGCTCGGTGACCGCTTCGTCTCGACCGACGACCTCGCCTGGGAAGAGGGCGCCGAACTCGAGGACGGGCTCCGCGGCCAGCTCGAGCAGCTCGTGGCCGAATCTGCCGACTCGTTCTTTCGCTGGCTGCGCTCGCGCAACATCGTGCCGGCGATCCAGGCGATCGGCGAGGCCGCGGACGAGCAGCGTCGCGGCGAGCTGGAGTGGCTGTTTCGCCGCCTGCCCGGCCTCGCCGAGAACGAGCGCTCGCTGATCGAGCAGATGAGCCACCGGCTCGTGGCCGACATCCTGCACGCGCCGCGATCGGCACTCAACTCAGACGGCAGCGGTCAGCTCGCGCAGGCCGCCCGAGAGCTCTTCGGAACGTGAGCGCGACAACGCTCCGCCAGGCGGCCAAACCCTCTCGCGCCTGCCGGTCGAGTGGCGAACTCGACTAGGCGGACTCGACTACAGCCCGGCCGGACTCGACTACGGCCCGCAAAGTGGCAACACGGCGAAGAGGCCAAAAAGGCCAAGCGCGACCACTACGCCAAAGCCGAACACGATCTTCCCCAACACGATCCGCATATGCACACCTTTGCACAGAGTGTGTCCCCTGTCAAGCGATACATGCAGGATATAGGAGGTCAGACCGGGATATGTATCTTCCGGTAGACGCTATGTACCCGGGTGTCCGCCAAGTGGCCACAGCTGGCGCGGCCGGGCGCGTCCTCGCGGCCACTTCCGGCGGGCGCATCCTCGCGGCCACTTCCGGCGGGCGCGTCCTCGCGGCCACTTCCGGCGGGCGCGTCCTCGCGGCCACTTCCGGCGCCAGCGCGAGGAGGTCGCGTCGAGCGCGAGCGTGAACGTCGTCGCTCAGCGCCTCATCGCCGCGCTTGGCGCACGCCCAGCCAAAGCCACATCGGATACGTCACGAAGATCGCAGCCGCGATCGCATGCGTGCGCGCACTCGAGCTTCGCCACTCGAATCCGAACACGCCCGAGTTCAGCATCCAGTCGCGCCCGGACCCGGCGCGGCACATCCTCCACACCGGCCGGGTCCAACCCCGGTCGAGGTACAGCCCAACGCTGATGCCCCAGAAGACGGCCATGCAGGCTGCCCCGGCGGCCACGTCGCGCGCACGGCTGGGATCCGCGTCGCGTGTCGCGCGCCCGTAGGCTGATCCCGCGCCGTAAAGGAGCGGCGGATCGATCAGGAAGGACATGCGAGCACCCGCCTCTCCCCCCGTCCGTTCCCCGTGTCCCTGCCCAGCAGCCCGAAGGCGAGCCGCGTGGCGAGCGCCATGATCGTCAACTGGGGGTTGACGCCAAGCGAGCTCGGCACCGCCGAGCCGTCCGCGACGTAGACGCCCTCCACGCCATGAACCGCCAGCTCGCCGTCGATCACCCCGTGCGTGGGCCGCGCGTCCGCGCGCGCGGTCCCCAGCGGATGGAATGCCATCAGCTTCAGGTCGCGAACACGCGCGTGCTCGGGACGGACTCCCTCGGGCAGCGGCAGGTGCACCTCGCGCGCGCCGGCCGCATCGAACAGCTCGCGCATCCGCGCGAGGCCCTTGCGGAAGCGCACCAGGTCGTCCTGGGCGAGGTCGTAGCGGATCAGCGGGCGTCCAGCCAGCGTCGCGACGCTCCCGCGCGAGCTGTCCGAGACCATCAGGCCAAACAGCGCCAGCCTGCGGTAGTCGGCCATCGCCTCGGCGTGCCGCCGGCCCGTCCGTGGCAGCGCCATCGCCGCGTACGCGGGCGGACCGGCGGCGCCCTCGAACATGATTCCCTCGTGCGCGAACTCGTCGACGTAGAAGCTCTGGGGCACGCCACGGCTCATGTCGACGATCTCCTCCATGCGCGCGAAGATCGCCGTGGCCGGATGCAGCGAGAGGTTGCGCCCGAGCTGCCCCGACTGCGAGCCGATGCCGCTGCGCCTGAGCAGCAGCGGCGTATTGATCGTGCCCGCCGCCACCACGACGATCGGCGAACGCACCTCGAGCGGCGCTCCGCTCGCCATCCGCGCCCGCGCGCCACGCGCGCGACCGCGCTCGACGATCACCCGCTGCACGCGCGCGCCCGTGACGATGCGTGCGCCGGCCTGTTGCGCGCGCGGGACATACGTGATGCCCGTATGCTGCTTGGCCGAGGTCGGGCATCCGAGCGTACACACGCCCGAGCCCACGCAACCGCGTGCGTTGCGCCGCAGGTAGCCGTGCGACCAGCCCAGGCGCTCTGCGCCGCGGCGGGCGACCTCCGCGTTGCCCCCCGCCAGCTCGGGCGTCACCTCGCTCACCGACAGCGCCTGCTCGACGCGCTCGAAGCAGGGTCGCAGCGACCGCTCGCTCACGTCCATGCCGAACTCGCGCCGCCAGCGCTCCAGCACATGCGCGGGAGTGCGAAAGCACGTCCCCGAGTTGATCAGCGTCGTGCCCCCCACGCCACGTCCGAGGGGCAGCATGATCGGCGGCTTGCCGAGCGTCACGATCTGACCGCCGTCGCGGTATAGGCGCGCCAGCATCTCCGGCATCCTCGCCGTGAAGCTGTCCGGGTCATGCCAGTGCCCCTCCTCGAGCACCACCACGCTCATGCCGCCCTCGGCCAGCTCCGCCGCGACGACCGCGCCGCCCGCGCCCGCACCGATCACGCACACCTCCGCGTCGAGCCGGCGCGCCCCGCCCCCTCTCACGGCCGTCCCTCCGCGCGCCGCAGCTCGCGGCCGCGGGCGACCACGGCGTCCGCGTCCCAGCCGAGCGAGCGGCTGACTTCAGGGTCGTCGTAGTGCCCCACGGTGAGCAGTCCGCGTGCGAGCTGGTCCCAGGGGGCCACGCGAGCGAGCAGCGCCACTCCGCGCGGACGCCGCGCGAGCGCCAGCAGCGCGCGCAGTCCCGTGCGCTGTGGCCACGGGGCGGCGGCGGTGAGCGCGTCGAGCGAGCCGGTTACCGGGTCTGTGCTGGACGTGGTGATTCACCGTACCAGCGAGACGCTGCCCGCGGGCACAGCGCCCGCTGCCGTGCACGGTGCCAAGACGGTGGTGTCACCGTACCAGCGGGACGCTGCCCGCGGGCACGCGCCCGCTACCCGCGGGCGCAGCGCCCGCTGCCGTGCGCGGTGCCAAGACGGCCGTTCAGGTCAGGCGCGCTTGCGCGCGGAGACGAACTGCGCGAGGCCGGCTACGCGCTGCTCGATGCCGGTGAGACCGCGATCGCGCAGCGCTCGCGTCAGCTCGTCGCGGGCGAAGATCCGCACGCCGCTCAGGCTCCGGACGACCGCGTTCGTGGCGCCGGTGGGCAGTGGGCCGCGGTTGCAGCTCGACAGCAGCGCCACTCGGCCGCCCGGCGCGAGGACGCGGGCGATCTCGTCGAGCGCTCGCATCGGCTCCCGGATCAGGTACAGCGCAGCGAAGCAGCAGATCGCGTCGAAAGCGCCGTCGCGAAAGGGCAGCGCGCAGGCGTCGCCGCGCACGTAGGCGAGATTGGCGCTCTCGGACTCGCGCACGGCGACGGAGAGCATCGTCTTCGAGGCGTCGAGCCCGACCACCAGGCCCCCGCCGGTGGCTCGGGCGAAGTCACGCGTGAAGTTGCCTGGCCCGCAGGCGACGTCCAGCACACGGTCGCTGGGGGACAGCTCCAGCATGTTCAGGGCCATGCGGTGCTCCTCGCGCATCCCGGGGCCCGTGGCTCCCATCAGCAGGCGTCCGCCAAGCGGGCGCCACAGGCGCTCGTAGATCAGCGCCAGCGCGCTGCTCAGCATCAGCCGTTGACCGGGATGCGCTCCGGTGGGATCCTCCTCGCCGAGCAGGTCCAGGTAGCCGTCCTCGACGTGCGCCACCGCCGGCCGCCGAGCCGGCTCGAACAGCGCCAGCGTCTGCTCGATCGCGGGCGGGGGCGGGGCGGTGGTGGATCTCATCGAACGGCGGCCATCGCGAGCACCCGATCCTCCCACACCGAGCCCGCGCCCGTTGCCAGGAGGACGTAGCGAACCCCGCCATCCCCTGAGCCGGCTACGATAGCGGGAGGCCACTGGAATCGAGGCTGAGCGCACCCGCGCGTGAAAGCGTTCGGCTTGCGCAGTGTTCCGTGTTCCGTGTGTTCATCCGTAGTTCATCCGTAGTTCCTCGATAAGTGCTGCGGCATTTTGCCGATGACCGATGCCAACCGTCAACGCACCATGGGTGGTGTGACGTCCGAGAGCCGCAACAAGATACGGTGATGTAGATGTCGAGAACGGTCGATAAGGATCGGGTTGTCATCCGGATCGCCGGCGACTCGGGCGACGGCATGCAGCTCGCCGGCGGGCGTTTCACCGACGCGACGGCGGTCTTCGGGAACGACCTCGCGACGGCACCCAGCTACCCCGCCGAGGTTCGCGCGCCCGCGGGGACGCTGCGCGGCGTGTCCGCCTTCCAGATCCACTTCGCCTCGCGTGACATCCTCACCCCGGGCGACAGGCCGAACGTGCTCGTGGCGATGAATCCGGCCGCGCTGAAGTCGAACGTCGACACGCTCGAGAGCGGCGCGACGATCGTCGTCAACGACGACGCGTTCAGCAAGCGCAATCTCGCGAAGGCGGGCTACGACGCCAACCCGCTCGAGGATGGCAGCCTCTCCGAGTTTCGCGTCTATCGCGTGCCGATGACGAGCATGACCGTGAAGGCCACCGAGAGCATCGAGGGCGTCTCGAGCCGCGACGGGGCACGCGCGAAGAACCTGTTCGCGCTCGGTGTCCTGTCATGGATGTACGGGCGTCCGGTGGAGGTGACCGAGGAGTGGATCGAGCGGAAGTTCGCCAACCGCGGTGCCATCTTGACGGCCAATCTGGCTGCGTTCCACGCGGGCTACAACTTCGGAGAGACCGCCGATCTGCTGGACGTTCGCTACCGCGTCAAGCCCGCCGCGTTGCGTCCCGGCACGTACCGCAACGTCGATGGCACGACCGCGACCGCGCTCGGGCTGATCGCGGCGAGCGTCACCAGCGGGCTGCCCCTGCTGTTCGCCAGCTACCCGATCACTCCCGCCTCGGAGCTGCTGCACGAGCTCGCACGCCAGCGCAGCCTCGGCGTGCGCACGATTCAGGCCGAGGACGAGATCGCCGCCGCGAACATGGCGCTCGGGGCCGCGTTCGGGGGCCAGCTCGGGGTGACCGCGACGAGCGGACCCGGCATGGACCTCAAGGCCGAGACCATCGGGCTGGCGGTCGCGCTCGAGCTGCCGATGGTGATCGTCGACGTCCAGCGGGCCGGCCCGTCGACCGGCATGCCGACCAAGCCCGAGTCGGCCGACCTGCTGATGGCGCTCTACGGCCGCCATGGCGAGTCGCCGCTGCCGGTGATCGCCGCGGCGACGCCGGCGCACTGCTTCGACGCGGCGCTGGAGGCCGTCCGGCTCGCGGTGGACTACCGCACGCCCGTGATCCTTCTCTCCGACGCGTTCCTCGCCAACTCCTCGGAGCCGTGGCTGATTCCGAACATCGAGGATCTGCCGCGAATCGACCCCCGCTTCGCCCAGGGACCCAATCTGGACGGCGAGTTCCTGCCCTACCTGCGCGACGAGCGCCTCGCCCGCCCGTGGGCGATTCCCGGCACGATCGGGCTCGCGCACCGGATCGGCGGGCTCGAGAAGGAGGACGGCACGGGCAACATCAGCTACGACCCCGAGAACCATGCCCGCATGACCAGCCTGAGAGCGGAGAAGGTCAGGGGCATCGCGCGCGACATCGCGCCGCTGGAGGTCGACCACGAAGATGGCGCCGAGCTGCTCGTGCTCGGCTGGGGCTCGAGCTACGGACCGATCACGGCCGGCGCGCGCCGCGTTCGCGAGCGGGGCGGCAAGGTCGCCGCCGCACACCTCTTCCATCTCAACCCGCTGCCCGCCAACACCGGCGAGGTGCTTCGCTCCTACCGCCGCGTACTGGTGGCGGAGACGAACACGGGTCAGCTGTCGCAGATCGTGCGCGCCGAGTTCCTGGTCGACGCCGAGAGCTTCACGAAGCTCGAGGGCAAGCCGCTGCTCGCCGCTGAGCTCGAGCGCGAGATCCTGGAGCGACTGTGACGATGGCTGACGGCGCGCGCTATCACGCATCCGAAAACGGCTCCGGCGTGGCCACGCTCACCAAGCAGGACTTCGTCAGCGGCCAGGAAACGCGCTGGTGTCCCGGCTGCGGCGACTACGCCGTGCTCGCCGCGGTCCAGGAGTTCCTGCCCGAGCTCGGGCTGCCGCTGGAGCGGATCGTGTTCGTGACCGGCATCGGCTGCGCGGGCCGCTTCGCCTACTACATGAACACGTATGGGTTGCACGGCATCCACGGACGCGCGCCGGCGCTCGCCACGGGCCTGGCAGTGTCGCGACCCGACCTGTCGGTATGGGCTTTGGGCGGCGACGGCGACATGCTCTCGATCGGGGGCAACCATCTCATTCATGCGCTGCGCCGCAACATCCCGATCAAGATCCTGGTGCTGAACAACCAGGTCTACGGCCTCACCAAGGGGCAGACCTCGCCGACGAGCGAACTCGGGAAGGTCACCAAGTCGACGCCGTTCGGCTCGGAAGATCAACCGTTCAACCCGCTCGCCCTGGCGCTCGGCGCCGGTGCGAGCTTCGTCGCCCGCACGGTCGACCGCGACCGTCACCACGTGATCGAGGTGCTGCGCGCCGCATCCGAGCACCCGGGCGCGGCATTCGTCGAGATCTACCACAACTGCCCGATCTTCAACGACGAAGCCTACGCCGCCCTCACCGACAAGGACACCAAGGACGCCCATCAGATCCGGCTCGAGCACGGCCTGCCGATTCGCTTCGGGGCCGAGCGCGAGCGTGGCGTGGCTCGACGGCCGGACGGCAGCCTCGCGATCGTGGAGGTCGCGGACGCCGGCGAGGATGCCCTGCTCGTACACGACGCCCACCGCGCCGATCCCAGCATGGCATTCGCGCTCGCGCACCTCTCACAGAGAGTCAGCGAGCCGACGCCGATCGGCGTGTTTCGCGCCGTGGAGCGGCCGGTGCACGGCGAGAGCAGCCGAGAGGAGCTCGAGGCGGCGCACGAGGCGATCGGCCCCGGCGAGCTCGAAGCGTTGCTGCACGGAGGAGCGACCTGGACCGTCGAGTCCTAGCACGCGCTCCAGGACCCCTCCACCAGCTCGCCGATCAGTCCCTCCAGCGCCAGCGCGTGCTCAGCGCGCGCCGCGGGATCGTCGTCGGCGATCGCCCACGGCATCACTGCATCGCAGAGGCGGCATTCCTCGCAGTCGCGGGTCCCGCCGCAACCTCCGCGCGCGTGCAGGGCGCGCGTCAGCCTGCCGAGGCGCGCGTTGTCGATGTAGATCGGGGGCCGCCGGTAGCGCTCGGGGCCCCGCTCGGCCGCGAGCGCGGCGGTCATCGGGTGGCTGGAGAAGTCGGCTGCGGGTGTCGCCAGCAGATCCATGAAGTTCCCGTCGTAGCCGAGGCCCGCGTAGGCGGCGACCATCTTCAGGATCGTCTCCAGCGGCAGCTGCCGGCCGGCGATCTTGAACAGCTCGATCCCGAAGCGCTCTTCGTAGTAGGGCAGATCCTCGGGTCGGATCCAGGGCGAGCGCAGGATCTCGACCGGGTCGTGCGCCCGCACGGCCGAGCACTTCAACAGCGGGTAGTCGATGTAGCCGTGCTCGGGCCTGTCGCTTTGGGAGCCCTGCGAGCACAATGTGTTGTGGTAGGAGCGGTAGGCGCAGAAGCGCAGGCAGCCATTGTTGACCACGAGCGAGAGCTCGCTGCCGGCGGTCTTGCTCAGCAGTTCGAGCAGCGGCAGATCGCGGTTGCACTCCTCGGCGAGCTGCACGCGCTGCGCGCCGTAGCGCTCGAACAGACGCAGGCTGTGGGTGCTGGCCACCTCACAGATCACCGAGACGCTCACCGGCAGCTCGGGAAAGTGGGCGCGCACCAGCTCGATCAGGTAGGGCACGGCGACCGTCACCATGTCCACGCCCGTGCCGGCCACCTCGCCGACGTAGCTCAGGATTCGCTCGCGGCCGGCGCGCGTGTACTCGGCGTGGTCGAGCACGGCCGAGTTGAGCAGGTAGTTGACGCGGATGCCTGAGCCGTGGGCGCGCTCGGTGAAGCGCCGCACGTCGTCGAAGGTGGGCGAGCCGCCGTGCTGGGTGAGCCTGCGCGCCGGGCGTCCGCTGCCGATCACCGAGCGCGACAGCGAGCCGTAGACCTCGTGGATGCGACCGGTCTGGAGCTGCAGCGGCTCGAGGCCGTCCAGCAGCTCGGGCTCGAAGCGACTGGGGATGCAGATCTTGATCATGTCATCTCCCTTCCGGGGCGTCCGGGGCCGTCGGGTGCCCGGCGTTCGCCGGCACGGCCTAGCGCTCCACCAGGTACATCATTCCGTTGGCGTCGAACGACGCCAGCGCCCACGTCTTGAACCACCCGTCCGCCAGCCGCGAGGTCAGGCGCTCGTCCTGTGCCGCGGCCCCCTCGTACCCGGCCATCAGCTGCGGGGCACGGATCACCATGGTGGCGTAGTCGAGCAGCTCCCAGTTGGTGTCCAGAGGCTCGCCCGTCTGGGGGTTGGCGGGCTGCACCTCGACATTGGTCACCGGTATGCCGACCGACTCGTCCACGTACCAGCTCGGGTGCGACGCCAGGATCGGGCCCGCCTCGGTGAGCCCGAACACGGTCAGGACCGGCACATCCAGCGCCTTGCGCGCCTTGCGCCGCTCGCTCGCCGCGAACGGGCGGTCGGTGGAGAGCATCAGGCCGCGCAGATTGCGCTTCAGGCTGTCCGCCAGCCTGCGCGGCCGGCCACGCGAGAGGTCTCGCAGGATCTCGAACGGCGCCAGCGCATAGGCGACGTCGTGATCGTCGATCGAGCCCGCCACAGCGTCGGTTGCGCCCTCGGGGCCGCAGATCACTGCGGTGCCGCCCATGTACAGCGGCACCAGCGTGCTGTACAGGCCCTCCCACGTCCACAGCCCCATCGTCGACAGCCACGTCTCGGCTCGCTCGAGCCCGAGGAACGCCGCCATCGAGAGAGCGCCGCTGACGAGCGAGTAGTGCGAGTGGCCAGCGGCCCAGCCGTCGGCGCTGACCAGGTCGACGGCCGGCTCGTGCACGTCGCGCACGGCGTCCGGGTCGTCGCGTTGGGGAGCATCCGAGGACGCGGCGCCCAGCCGCTCCAGCTCGCCGAGCTCGACGCTCTCGACTCCCGCGGGCGGCGGCGCCGGAGGCTGGACGACGGCCAGATTCACCCCCACCGCAGTGGCCGCCTCGGCGGCGGCCGAAGAGCGCGGGTCGAGCAGGATCGGCCTCCAGTGCGCCGCCAGCGCGCCCACGAGCGCGACCA
>JASHYF010000134.1 GCA_030043235.1 Solirubrobacteraceae bacterium
CGCGGCATGTGGCCGCCTATCTCCAGCGCGAGGACGTCCCGGGCGTGCTCTTCTGCCTGCTCGGGCGTGTCAGCGAACTTCACGCCGCCCGCCTTCATGCGCCCGCCCGTCAGCACCTGCGACTTGATCACCGTCGGGCCGCCGATCCGCTGCGCGATCGCGCGCGCCTGCGCCGGGTCGGCCGTGAAGCCGTAGTCCGTGACCGGGATGCCCGCGCGCTTGACGATCTCGCGCGCCTCGTACTCGAAGAAACGCATGCGGCGCGGAAGCCTATACGGCGCCGGGTGGCAGGTCAGCAGTCGGCGAGGGCGCGCAGCGCGCCGCTCACCAAGGCTCCTCGGCGATCAACGCGCGCGTGGCCTCGTAGAGACCGGCAAGCTCCTCCTCGGTCTCGGGCTGACGTTCGTACCCCGCGACGATTTCAGCTCCTATTCGGCGCCTGCGGCGCTCGTCTACAAGCTTCTCGAGCCATCCCAAACGGAGCCATCGCAAACGCATTGCCCCACGCCTACGCCGTCGCCCCCGCCGGCTCCACGGTCCGCTCGAACCCGTACGCCTGCGCCAGCTCGGGGTCCTTGCGCGCGAGCATTTCCGCCAGTTTGACCATCACCTGACACTGCTTCCAGGTGGCGTCGTCCTGCATCTTGCCGTCGATCATGTGCACGCCGCGCCCGTCGGGGATCGCCTCGATCACCTTGCGCGCGAACGCCACCTCCTCGGGATCCGGGGAGTACACCTTCTTGGCGATCGCGATCTGCCCGGGATGCAGCGTCCACGCGCCCACGCAGCCGAGCAGGAACGATGCGCGGAACTGTGTTTCACAGCCCTCGGCGTCGCGGATGTCGCCGTAGGGACCGTAGAAGGGGAGGGCGCCGACAGACGTGCACGCGTCCACCATGCGCGCGATCGAGTAGTGCCACGGGTCCTGCTGGTAGCTCGGTCGCGGCGCGTCCGGATCCTCGGGGTCGGGGTCCGCGATCGTGCGGTAGCCGGGGTGCCCGCCGCCCACGCGCGTGGTCTTCATGCGCCGCGACGCGGCCAGGTCGGCGGGGCCGAAGCTCATGCCCTGGATGCGCGCGGAGGCGCAGGCGATCTCCTCGAGGTTGATCACGCCCTGCGCGGTCTCGAGGATCGCGTGGATCAAAAGCGGGCGCTCGAGCCCGGCCTTGGCCTCCAGCTGGGCGAGCAGGCGGTCCACGTAGTGGATGTCCCACGGGCCCTCCACCTTCGGGATCATCACCACCTCGAGCTTGTCGCCGATCTCCATCACGAGTTCGGTCAGGTCGTCGAGCACCCACGGCGAGGCGAGCTCGTTCACGCGCGTCCACAGCGCCGTCTCGCCCAGATCCATCTCGCGCCCGACCCTGATCAGGCCCGCGCGCGCGGCCTCCTTGCGGTCGACCGGGATCGCGTCCTCGAGGTTGCCCAGCAGGATGTCCACCTGCGGCGCGATCTCCGGGACCTTCGCCACCATCTTCTCGTTGGAGAAGTCCAGGAAGTGGATCATCCGGGAGGGCTTGAAGGGGATCTCGCGCACCGGCTCCGGCGCGTCTATGGCGAGGGGCTTGAAGAAGTCGCGGGGGCTGCGCAAGGGCTCTCCTGGGTAGGTGATGGACGACGCTACGATCGCTACAGGGGAAAGTATCGACGATGCGCCGTCCTTTGACCACGCTGACGCTGGTCGTGATCTGCGGGTTGCTCGCGCTGCTCGTGGCCGGGGCGCTGGCCGTGGCGGTGGCGCACAGGGCGAGGCGGCGCTCCTCCGCACGTCAGGCGGGCGCCTCCACGCGCAGCGTGGCGCTCACGCTGTCGGCCGCCCCGGGCGACCTCGCGCTCGCCGAGCTAAGCTTCCCCGCCGCCGCTCGCCGGCAGCTCACGGCACGCTCGCTGCGGGTGGTCGCGACGGCTCCGTTCGGCGACGACTACATGGCGGCGGCGGCCGTGGCGCCCACGGCCACGCCCGGCGTGCCGCGGGCGCTCGTGCTGCTCGTCAACCGGCCGTCGCCGCTGGATGATCCCGTGGACGTGCACCTGCGCGTCACCGTCCAGCGCTCGCTCGGAGCGGACGCGGTGCGCCAGTTCGCCAATCCCTTCGCGCGCCCGGGGTCCGGCTCGAGACCGGCGCTGTGCGACCTGCGCGTGAACGGCTCCGCGCTCGCCGGCTCGGAGCTGAGCGTGCTCGACTCGCGCGGCGGCGCGCTGATGGGCCTGAGCGCGGCGGGCGCGGTCGCGGAAGCGTATGACCTCGTCTGCGGGCTCTCCGACGCGAGCACGTTGACGCTGGCTGTCGAGCGGCCTCCATCGAGCTCTCCGCCGCCGGGCGAACAGCCCGCGCCGTCCCCGCCCTCGCCCGGAGGTCCGGTGGGCAAACTGCCCGGCGAAGGCTGCACACCGGCCCCCGGCTACGCCTGTCCTGGATAATCGAGCGCGCCGTGCACGCCGCGCCCGAAGGGCGCGGGCAATCGACCCTCCACAGGAGAGCCCCCATATCCATGACTGACACACATTCCCTCGACACCGACCAGGCCGCGCGCGAGGCGAGCGGCGCGCACCCCTACGGGCGCTACCTGGAGGAGTTCGAGGTCGGCGCCATCTACAAGCACTGGCCGGCCAAGACGGTCACCGAGGCGGAGGACCACCTGTTCTGCCTGCTGACCATGAACCACCATCCGCTGCACATCAACGACGTGTACGCGGCCGCGTCCCAGCAGGGCCGCAACGTGGTCGCCGGGCCGTACGTGTACTCGCTGATCTTCGGCATGACCGTCTCCGACGTATCCGGCAAGGCGATCGCCAACCTCGCCACCGAGGAGCTCAGCCACCCCGCGCCGGTGTTCCACGGCGACACGCTGTACGTCGAGTCGGAGGTGCTCGAGAAGCGCGAGTCCAAGTCCAAGCCCGATCGCGGGACCGTGAAGGTGCACACGCGCGCGTACAACCAGGACGGCGTGCTGGTGGCGGAGTTCAAGCGCCTCGTGCTCGTGCCGCGCAGGGACGCGAGCGGGTCTTGAGTCGTGCTGTAGGCTTTGTTGATCGTCCGTACAGGGCGTTTTTCCATTTCCGCGAAGGATCGCCCGGGAAAACTGGCGCCATGAGGCGCACGAGACCGCGACACGAGGGAGCTGTATCGAGCCCATGAGCACCACCGCTTCTGCCCCCACCACCAACGAGCGCCTGCTGGAATGGGTGGGCGAGGTCGCCTCTCTGACCGAACCCGAGGAGATCTACTGGTGCGACGGGTCCGCCGCAGAGTACGAGCGCCTGTGCCGGACGCTCGTCGAGGCGGGCACGTTCGAGCGGCTGTCCGACGCCAAGCGCCCGAACTCCTACCTCGCGCTGTCCAATCCCGCCGACGTGGCGCGCGTGGAGGACCGCACGTTCATCTGCTCGCCCAAGGCCTCGGAAGCCGGGCCCACGAACAACTGGCGCGACCCGGAGGAGATGCGCGAGACGCTCTCCGAGCTGTTCGCCGGGAGCATGCGCGGGCGCACGATGTACGTGGTGCCGTTCTCGATGGGCCCGCTCGGCTCGGACAAGAGCCACGTGGGCGTGCAGCTCACCGACTCCACGTACGTGGCGGTGAGCATGCGCATCATGACGCGCATGGGCCAGCGCGCGCTCGACGCGCTCGGCTGCGAAGGCGAGTTCGTCCCGTGCATCCACTCCGTGGGCATGCCGCTGGGCGACGACGAGCAGGACGTGCCGTGGCCGTGCAACGCGGAGAACAAGTACATCGTGCACTTCCCCGACACGCGCGAGATCTGGTCCTACGGCTCCGGCTACGGCGGCAACGCGCTGCTCGGCAAGAAGTGCTTCGCGCTGCGCATCGCCTCGGTGATGGCGCGCGACGAGGGCTGGATGGCCGAGCACATGCTGATCCTCAAGCTGACCTCCCCGGAGGGCCAGGTGAAGTACGTGACCGGCGCGTTCCCGAGCGCGTGCGGCAAGACCAACCTCGCGATGTTGATCCCCACGCTCGAGGGCTGGAAGGTCGAGACGATCGGCGACGACATCGCGTGGATGAAGTTCGGCGAGGACGGCCGCCTGTATGCGATCAACCCCGAGGCCGGCTTCTTCGGCGTGGCGCCCGGGACCGGCGCGCGCACCAACCCGAACGCGATCGAGATGGTGGCGCACGACACGGTGTTCACCAACTGCGCGAAGACGGACGACGGCGACGTGTGGTGGGAGGGGCTCACCGGCGAGCCTCCCGCGCACCTGATCGACTGGCACGGCAACGACTGGACCCCCGCGAGCGAGACGCCGGCCGCTCATCCGAACGCGCGCTTCACCTGCCGCGCCGACCAGACCCCGGCGATCGCGCCCGAGTGGGAGGACCCGGCGGGCGTGCCGATCGACGCGATGCTGTTCGGAGGGCGCCGCGCGACGGTCGTGCCGCTCGTCACCGAGGCGCTCGACTGGGAGCACGGGGTGTTCCTCGGCTCGGTGATGAGCTCAGAGAAGACCGCCGCGGCGGCGGGCACGGTCGGCGAGCTGCGCTTCGACCCGTTCGCGATGCTGCCCTTCTGCGGCTACAACATGGCCGACTACTTCGCGCACTGGCTGGACATCGGAAAATCTGATCCCGCCCGCCGCGCCAAGCTGCCGAAGATCTTCTACGTCAACTGGTTCCGCAAGGGCGCCGGCGGACGCTTCCTGTGGCCCGGCTACGGCGAGAACTCGCGCGTGCTCGCGTGGGTGTTCGCGCGCTGCGCCGGCCACGGCGCCGCGCAGGAGACCCCCATCGGCCTGATGCCTCCGGTCGGCGAGGAGGGGATCGACACGCGCGGGCTGGACGTCACCGACGAGGACATGGCCGAGCTGCTGCGCGTGGACGCCGCCGAGTGGCGCGCCCAGCTGCCCCAGCTCCACGAGCACTACGCGCGCTTCGAGAAGCTGCCCGACGAGCTGCACGCCCAGCTGAAAGCCCTCGAGCAGCGCCTCAGCTGAGCCGATGCCGGGGGCGATCCCGCCGGTCGAGCCGAAGGTCTCCTCGTCGTCCTTCAAGCGGGCGCTCACCGCGTTCGCCCTCACGAAGACCGGCACCTGGTACTCCTCGAAGCTGGGCGCGCGCATCGACCCGTGGCTCGTGCGCGTCACGCGCGGGCGCATCGACTCCGCCTTCGGGCAGATCCCGATCGTCGTGCTCGCCGTGCGCGGCGCGCACAGCGGCGCGGAGCGGAAGGTGCCGCTGCTGTACTTCAGCGACGGAGACGACGTGATCCTGATCGCCTCCAGCTACGGCAAAGCGAAGTTCCCCGCCTGGTACCACAACATCAAGGCCAACCCCGAGGTCACCCTCGAAGCGATGGGCCGCTCCGGCGCCTACGTCGCGCGCGAGGCCGAGGGCGAGGACCGCGACCGCCTGTTCGAGCTCGCCAAGAACGTGTACAGCGGCTACAGCGAGTACGAGCGGCGCACCGCCGACGTCCGGCGCATCCCCGTCATGCGCCTGTCGCCCGCCTGACGGCCGATCGGCTGCCGTCCCCGTGCCTGAGAGCCGTCGGCCTAGTCGTGGCCGTGGCTGTCGCCGGGGCCAGCCGCGGGGGGACGTGACTCCTCGGCGAGCGAGGTGATCGTCAGCGCGCCGCGCGCGGAGGACTCGAGCACCTCGGTGGCCTCCTCGAGCGAGCGCGCGTACAGCTCCACCAGCAGGTGCACGATGATGCGCGCGTCGTCTTCGTGCTTGTGGAAGCGCACGTGCGTGAAGAACTCGCGCACGCCGTGCTCGCCGAAGGCGGCGTAGGAGAGCGCGTCGCCGGCCTCCGGCCCCGAGCAGCTCTCCACGTCTTCGGAGTCCACCGTCACCGTGCAGGAGGCGACCCACGGCGTGCCCGCGATCATGCGTTCCCAGCGGTCCTCGATCGGCTCCACGCGCCCGTTGTTGAAGCCCAGGTGCGGCTGATCGTGCATGCAGTCGAGGCACTGCACGACCGCCTCCTGCAGCTCGTCCACCACTTCCGCGCGCTCGCCCGTGTCGGGGTCGATCTTGTGGATGCCCTCGTAGTGGACCTGCACCTCCAGGTCCTGGGACCAGCAGCGGTAGCACCGCAGCCAGCTGCGCGCGCTCGTCTCGGCCATCGAGCCCTCCATACGCAGACCATTGTAGGTGCGGGCATGCGGCTTTGAAGGCGCGAGCGCCACTCGCCCCGCGCGGGGGCCGCCCACGCGCGCTCGGCGTCGTCCCTCGCGCTCGCGCGGGAACGTGTAGGCTCCGGCCACTTTCAGGCTCGATGCCGCGCGCGTCGGGGGGTCAAGCTCAAATCGGGAGAACGCATGAGACGCCTTGCCCTGTTCACGATCATCTCAGCGACCGTCGGCATGGCGTGGGTGCTGCCGGCGACGGCGAGCGCTGCGACGTTCACCCAGTGCCCGCCGGTTGACAAAGACGCCGGGTGCGGCTTCCTCATCACCGTCACGAACTCAGGCGTCTCGATCGCGCAGGACGCCGAAGAGGGACCCTATGACGGCAGCGACGACACGCTCGTGGGGATCGTCGACGACTCCTCGCGAGCGGTCTCGCAGATTACGCTCTCCTCCGAAAACGAGATCTTCGGGTTCGACGGCGACGGCATGTGTGATGCGCCGGAACCTCCGCGCGCTCCGGGATGCATAGTTCTTGCGGAGAACAAATCGCACGAAACGCCCGCCGTCAAACCGGGCACCGAATGCGCGACCTCTCCCCTGGACGGCATCACCGAAAACGACGTCGAAGAACCCTGCGGGCACGAACCGCCGCCCGGCGAGCCGGCGAACATCGACCCGTTCGAAGGCGGCGATGGCGAACCGGTCGGATACGCAAAAAACGGCGATGCGGTCGCGGGCTATGAGGGACCGAGGAACTGGTACTCGAACGTGGGTGTCGGGGCCACCAGCGGCGTCGTCGACTTCGGCCCCGCGCTGCAGCCGGGCGAATCGACCTACTTCGCGCTCGAGTCATCGCTCACCGCGACCTCGCTCGTGTTCGGCAGCACCGACACGGTGTCCAGCACGCTCAGCGGAGGCGGGCAGAGCGGATCGTCGATCACCGTTCTGCAGGGCACCTCCGTCACGGACACGGCGATGCTCGTCGGCGCGAACGCCGCGCAGGCGAGCGGCGAAGTGACCTATGACGTCTACAACAACTCCACGTGCAGCGGAACGCCCGTCGCGACCAGCGCCGGCACGGTCTCGGCGGGGACGGCGAACCCTTCGGCCGCCGAGACGACCCTGGGACCCGGCATCTACTACTGGACGGCTTCCTACGGCGGCGATGTCAACAACCAGAAAGCGGCGAGCGCCTGCGGTAGCGAGCTGCTGACAGTCGTCGCGCCCAGCTCGACCTCGACGATCGAGACCGGCGGTGGCGTGAGCAGCGCTTCGCTCCCGGTGCTCGTCGGCACCCCCGTGACCGACCAGGCCCACATCGCGGGCTCTGAGGCGGCGAGCGCGACCGGCACGGTGACCTACACGCTGTACTCCGACAGCAAATGCACCAAACCGGTGTCGAGCAGCGTGGAGCCCGTGACCGGCGGCGTCGCCTCGCCGTCGACGTCTGTCGCCGAGACGAAAACCGGCACCTACTACTGGACGGCGAGCTACAGCGGCGGCGGGCTCGACGCCGCCTCCTCGAGCGCCTGCGGCAGCGAGACGCTGATCGTCTCAAAGCACGCGAACCTGGGGCTTCCGAGTGGCACGCAGTGTCACAGCCACCGTGACTTTGCCGTTCATCCACGCTTCCCCAAGGGCGCCAAGATCGTGCGCTTCGAGGAGTTCATCAACGGCACGCTGGTCAAGTCGGGCCACCTCAAGCGGGGTGCGACCAGCGTGGACCTGATCGGGCTGCCCAAGGGCACCTACCACGTGGAGCTCGTCACGTTCGAAGCGAGCGGCGCCAGCTACGAGGACACACGCACCTACCACACGTGCGTGCCCAAAAAACACAAACACGGAAAACACAAGTAGCAGTCGCGGAGCGCTCAGACGGCGTGGCGGCAGCCGATGAGACGGTCGCCGCTACGCGTCCCGGGTTTCGTCGAGCCCCGCGCCGCGATCTACCCGAACGTGAAGTCGTAGGCGACGAGCCCGTCCTGCAAGCGCAGCGCCAGTTCGTGGCTCTCATCGTCGGGCAGAGCCACCAGCCAGTACAGCCGCTGGCGGCGCACGGTGACGATGCCGTCGTGGACGTCCGCTCCGGAGTCCGCGGCGGGGATCGGATGCCCGTCGAGCATCACCCGCACCTGCATCGGGCGTTCGTCCTGCGAGCTCAGCACTAGGTACACGTTCTTGGCCTCGAAGTGGAGGTTGATACCGGCTTCGGATACGGCTTCCGCGGGCTGGGCGCCGACGTTCCAGGTGCCGCTGTAGGCGAGGTCGTTGAGCGGCAGTTCGCTCGTGGGCGGCGGGCCGTAGTCGTGCGTGCCCGTGTACGGGCCCTTGACGAATCCCTGGGCGCGAGCGGTGCCCGTGTAGGACTCCGGCGTGGCCTCGTCCGAGGGCCTGATCACGCCCGTGGGGCGGCTCTTCGCGCCGACCTGGTAGCCGGCTTCGGCGAGCAGCGCCCTGATCGCCGTTTCCGTCTTTTCATACTCGCCCTCGCCGAAGGTCGCATAGCGCACCTGCCCCTTGGCGTCGATCAGGTAGTCGGCGGGCCAGTACTCGTTGCCGTACGCGTTCCACGTGCCCATGTTGTTGTCCTGGACGATCGGGTAGCGCAGCCCAAACTGCTCGATCGCGTCTTTCACGTTGCCCGCCAGCTTCTCGAACTGGAACTCGGGGGCCTCGACGCCGACGATCGTCAGGCCCTCCTTGGCGTACGCCGCGTTCCAAGCCTTCAGGTACGGCAGCGTCCGGATGCAGTTGATGCAGGTGTACGTCCAGAAGTCGATCAGCACCACGCGCCCGCGCAGGGCGGCGAGCGTCAGCGGCGGACCTGTCTGGCCGACCTTCCCCGTGTTGAACCAGTCCTCGGTTTCCGTGAATTCCGGAGCGGCTCCCAGGTCGGGCAGCGTCTTGGCGGTCGCGAGGAGCGTCGCCTGGCTGGCGTCGCGCGCCGCCGGGCGGATCGTCGAGGTGTGCGCGCCTTCGCAGTCCGAGGAGCCGTTGGCGGGCACGAACTTCGCTCCATGGCCGGTGATCTCGTGCAGTCGCCGCGTGACCGCCTTCGAGCACTCGAGCGAGGCGGTGAGGTTGACGTTGGGGATCTTTTCGGCGACGAGCTGGTCGAAGTTGACGTCGAGGTTGGTCACGATGGCGATGCCCGTGAGGATCATGATCGCGCCGAGCGCCCGCCCGAGCAGCGGCCCGCGGCCGGCCCTGCGCACGCGATCGAACACGCGCCTGCCGCCGAGCGAGAGGGCGAGCAGCACGACCGCCGAGCCGGCGGCGTAGGCGATCGCCAGTGCGACCGTTTTGCCGGACGCGGCGCTCACCGAGATCACCGCCGCGAGGATCGGGCTCGCGCACGGCGTGTACACGAAGCCGAGCGCGCCGCCCACGAGCAGTCCCGAGACGAAGCCGTCGCCGCTGCTCCTGCGCATCCCGCCGACCCCGAAGCGCGCGAGGCGTGACAGGGGGGCCTCCAGGCGCGCGGCCGCGTCGGGCACGAGCAGCGCCAGGCCGAACACGATCAGCACGACGATCGCCAGGTCCCGCAGGGGATCGTTGCCCAGACCGACGCCGTCGACCACGTTCGCGAGGCCCACGATCGTGACCGTGAACGTGATCGACAGGCCGAGCACCACCCCCAGCGGCCGGCGCCGCCCGCCCGCGCCGCCCGCCGACAGCAGCGCCGGGAGCACGGGCAGCGCGCACGGGGACAGGGCGGTGCCCGCGCCGGCGAGAATCGCGAAGCCTAGGAGGACGAGCATGGCGTGTCCTCCTTACAGACTTCGCCGGCGCGGTTTTGTTACAGCCCCGCGCGCAGCGTGGCCCCGAAGTCCGTGCCCGGGATCGGGCCGATGCACGGCGAGCCGGCGCCAGCCTCGCGGCGTGCGCTCGATCGCCGCCCGCAGCCAGCGCCGGTGGATACGAAGCAGCCTGTCGCCATCGTGCGCGAGCATATGCCAAGGTGCCGATGCAGCCGCACGATTCATCGACGCCCGTGCATGCCAATGCACGCCCGCTTCCTTTGCGCCAAACACCGAAGTTGGGTCAAGGCATTTGAGCCGTCCGACGCATAGGTTGATGTACACAGTCGCGTGTCCCGTCTCGATCGTCACGAAACGCAAAAGGAGCAGTGATGTCACCCACGCAAAAGGCAGCCTCGAAACCGGCGCGGAGGAGAGCGAGCGCCGCCGGCAAAACGAAAGCAGCCGCCAAACCGAAAGCCACGAAAGCCAAAGCCAAAGGCAAAGCGAAAGCCAAAGCCGCCGCGAAACCGAAACCGGCGACGAAAGCGAAACCGGCGACGAAAGCGAAAGCCGCGACGAGGAAAGCCAAAGCGACGGCGACCAAAGCCAAAGCGGCGACCAAAGCCAAAGTGACGCGCAAAGCCAAAGCCGCCACGAAAACCAGGGCTGGGAAATCGCCGGCGACCAAAGCGAAAGCCAAAACGGCCGCCGCCAAACGCAAACGCTGACGGCGTCCAGCGCGCGGCGAGACCGCTGGCGTGCGCCCGCTCGCAGGGGGCGCCGCCAGCGGTGATCGACCTGCACTGCCACATCCTGCCGGCGCTCGACGACGGGGCGCTGGACCTCGCCGACAGCGTGGCGATGGCGCGAGAGGCCGAGCGCGACGGGATCGCGGTCGTGTGCGCCACGCCGCACATTCGCTATGACCACGACGTGCGCATCGAGGAGCTTCCCGAGCGCGTCGGCGCCCTGCAGGGCGAGCTGGACCGGCGGGGCGTGGGTGTGCGCATCGCGCAGGGGGGCGAGCTGGCGCAGTCAGCCGCCGACTCGCTCAGCGCCGCGCACCTGCACGCGGTCTCGCTCGACGGCGGCGGTTGGATCCTGCTCGAGCCGGCGCCCGGTCCGCTGGCCGACGAGCTGCCCGCGCTCGTCGAGCGCCTGCGCGCGCGCGGCGCGCGCACGATCCTCGCCCACCCCGAGCGTCACGCGGGCGCCGCATCGTCCTCGGAGAGGGACCTGCGCAAGCGCCTGCGCGCGCTGATCGCGCGTGGCTGCTTGATCCAGTGGACGGCCGAGTTCATCGCGACCTCCGGCCTGCACGACCCCGACGCCTTCGTGCTGAGGCTCGCGCGCGACGGTCTCGTGCACCTGCTGGCCAGCGACGCGCACTCCTCCCACGGCGGGCGCCCGGTCGTGCTCAGCGCCGCCGTAGAGCGCCTGCGCGGCACGTGCTCGCCGGAGCAGGTCGCGTGGATCGCCGAGCGGGCGCCGGCGGCGATCCTCGCTGGAGAGGAGGTCCTGCCGCCGTGGTGAGCGATTGGCCGGCGAGCGGTGCTCAAGCCGCGCCGGGCGTGGACGGCCAGGGCTCGAGCGTGACCGACTGGGTGAGCTGCTCGACCACCGTTCCCGAGGCGTGACCGAGGCCGCGCCGCAAGAAGTTCGCCGCGCCTGCCGCGGCGCCCACCACCAGCGCGCGCTCGAAGCTCTCGCCCCGCGCCCACGATGCCGCCAGCGCGCCCATCATGGCGTCGCCGCAGCCCTCGCGGAAGCCGTGCTCGAAGCGCGGGGGCGTGAGCTGCCAGGCCTCATCCCCCTCCGGGGAGGATGCGCCGCGCACCACGAGCGCTGGCCGCTCACCGCGCGTGACGACCACACAGCGCGCGCCGCCGTCGCGCAGGCGACGCGCCGCCGAGAGCAGCTGCTCGGGAGTTGAGACGGGTCCGCGCACGAACTCCGCGAGCTCCCAGTCGTTCAGCTTGACGAGGTCGGGCTCGCCGGTGAGCGCGCTGTCCAGGCGGGGCGAGGAGAGGTCCACGAGCGTGCGCGCGCCGCCCGCGCGCGCGTCGGCGACGAGCTCGCCGTAGACCTCCAGCGGAAGCGATTCGGCGGGGAACGGGTTGGTGACGACCAGCCAGCCGCAGGCGAGCGCCTGAGCGCACGCGACCGAGACCAGCTCGTCGAGCTCGTGCCGGGAGGGGGGGTCGCTGAGCCTCATCGCCAGCAGCTTGCGCTTGCCCGAGCGCCGGTCGGTGACGTAGCAGCCGCTCGCGCTCGCCGTCTGCACGAGGCGTGGCTGCGTGCCGGTGGCCTTCTCGAGCAGCGGGCGCAGGATCTCGCCGGACTCGCCACCCAGCAGGCCGCACAGGATCGGGGTGACGCCCAGGCTCAACGCGCTGGCGGCCGCCCACACACCCTGCCCGCCCGCGTGGAAGTGGATGCTCTGCCGATCCTCGCCCTCCACCTCCAGCGTGACGGTCAGCAGGGGGTTGGGCGCGAACAGCGCGACCGAGGCGCTCGAGAGCGGATGACGCGCCGTGCTCATCGCCTGCTCCTCGAGCGATCCACGCGCGCGCCGCGTGGGTGCGCCTGAGCGCTACTTCGCGCTCTTGGCGGGCTGGGCATACAGCGCCTCGAAGAAGTCCGCGTAGCGCTCGTACACGAGCGCGCGCTTGACCTTGAGCGTGGGGGTGAGCTCGCCGGCGGCCTGCGTGAGCTCGTGGCCGAGCACGCCGAAGCGCTTGACCTGCTCCACGCGGGCGAAGCGCGCGTTGGCGGCGTCGACGTCGGCCTGCAGCAGCTCGTGCACGCGCTCGTCGCGCGCCATGCTCGGCAGGTCCGCGGGGATTTCCAGCTGCTCGGCGAGCTTCGGCGCCTCGTCGGGGTCGAGCGTGAGCATGCACACGAGATAGGGGCGCCGGTCGCCGTAGACGACCGCCTCGGTGACCCAGCGGGTCTCGCGCAGGGCGCTCTCGATGTTCACGGGCGTGATGTTCTTGCCGCCGGAGGTGATGATCAGCTCCTTGCTGCGGCCGGTGAGGGTGAGGTAGCCGTCGGCCGAGAGCGTGCCGAGATCGCCCGTGCGCAGCCAGCCGCCGGCGAACGTGGCGGCGGTCGCCTTGGGGTCGCGGTGGTAGCCGGCGAACACGTGCGCGCCGCGCAGCAGCACTTCGCCGTCCTCGTCGACCATCACTTCACTCGCGGGCAGCGCGCGCCCGACCGTCCCGAAGCGCGGCGCGTTCTCCGGGTTGAGCGTCGCCGTGGAGCAGCTCTCGGTGAGGCCGTAGCCCTCCAGCACCGGCACGCCGCAGGCGTCGAAGAACTCGAGCAGCTCGGGGTCGATCGGCGCGGCGCCGACCAGCGCCATCGTCAGCTCCTCGCCGAACAGCGCGCGCACCTTCGCCAGGCCCAGCCGGTCGGTGAGGCGCAGCCGCAGGGCGGAGAGCCGCCCGGGGGATCCGCCCGAGCGCTCGACTCGGCGCGCGCGGCGTCCGACCTCGAGCGCCCAGGCGAACAGCGCGCCGGCGAGCCGACCGCGGCCGGCGACGGCGCTCACGACGCCGGTGTGCAGCTTCTCGTAGATGCGCGGCACGGCGACGAAGTGGGTCAGCTGCGATTGCGCCACCTCCTCGATGATCCGTCCCGGGTCGCCGCTCCAGTAGACGAGCGTGCCGCCGATGTCCAGCACGACCGTCTGTGCGACCCGCGCCAGCACGTGCGCGAGCGGCAGGAACATGTAGATGACCGGCTGCACCTCGTCGAGCTTCAGCTCCCCGCGATACATCGCGGTGGCTGACAGGAAGTTCGAGTGGGTGAGCGCGCAGCCCTTGGGCGGGCCGGTCGTGCCCGAGGTGTAGACGAGCGTCGCGACGTCGCCGGGCTCGACGGCGCGCACGCGAGCCTCGACCTCCTCATCGTCCACCTCCTGGCCGCCGCGGCGCAGCTGCGCGAGCGTGATCGTGTCCGGGACCCCGCTCTCGCCCTCGATCACGATCACGTGCTCGAGCTGCGGGCAGCGCGCGCGCACCTGCGCGACCTTCGCGGCCTGCTCGGCGTTCTCGCAGAAGACCGCGCGCGCCTCGGAGTGCGCGAGCACGTGGCGGCACTCCTGCGGGGAGTTCGTGTGGTAGACGGGGGCGATCACGGCGCCCGCGCACAGACCGCCCGCCTCGCACAGCGTCCACTCGGCGCGGGTCGAGCACAGCAGCGCGACGACCTCGCCGGGCTCGATGCCGAGGGCGATCAGGCCGCGGGCGATCTCGCGCGCCTGGCGGCCGTACTGCCGGTAGGTGACCGACCGGAAGCCGTCCTTCGCCGGGATGCGCATCGCCACGTCCGCGCCGCGCTCGGACGCGGACAGAACCATGCGCCCGAGCGTGGCCGCGCCGGTGATGCGCTCGGCGGCGGGGCGAAGGCCCCGGTCGATCGAGAGGCGGGCGAGATGGATCATCCCGCCGTCGAACATACGCCCGCGCTCCGGGCTTCACATCAGTGACGCCCGCGGCTTCGCATCAGTAGTTACGCGCGGGTGTCCCTCGAGCGTCGCGCGTCGCGTCGGGCGAGGCGAGTGGGCCGGCGAGCACCAACGCGGCGAACATGCCGAGCAGGCGTTTCACCAGATGGCTGCCTCGAGCGCGGCGAGGAGCGCCGCCACATCCGCATTGGCGTCCTGCTCGGCCAAAAGCGTCTGCGCCGCCTCGCGGCCTCCGAGCGCCCTCAAGCCCCGCTCGCCGTGCTCGACGGTGAAGTCCTCGAGCGCGGCGGCGCGGCGCGCGGCGAGCCTGCGGGCGGGGAGATCGATGCGCTCGCGGTGCTCCTCGAGCGCGGCCACGAGCTCGTCGATGCCGCTGGGGGGATGCACGGCGCTGACAGCGAGCACGCGCGTATCGCGCGAGCCGAGCGATCGCAGCGCCGCGCTGAGGTCGCGCTGGGTGCGGAGCGCTATCTGGCCGAGGTCGGCCTTGGTCACCACCAGCACGTCGGGGATCTCCATGATGCCCGCCTTCAGGAACTGCAGCACGTCGCCGCCGCCGGGTTGCACCACCACGACCACCGTGTCAGCCACGTCGGCCACGTCCGTCTCGGCCTGGCCGACGCCGACCGTCTCGATCACCACCACGTCGAACGCCGCCGCGAGCGCGCCGGCGGCGGCGCGGGTCGCGTGCGCGAGTCCTCCCAGGCGCTCGCCCGCGGCGGTCGAGCGGATCAGCACGCTGCGATCGGCGGGATCGAAATCGATGCGTGCGCGGTCGCCCAGCAGCGAGCCCCCCGAGCGGCGCGAGCTCGGATCGACGGCCAGCACGGCGACGGTGCGATGGTG
>JASHYF010000135.1 GCA_030043235.1 Solirubrobacteraceae bacterium
AGCGCGAGAGGCGAACGCTTCGGCTCAATTTCTCGGATATTGCGGCATGTCCTCCCGCGCGAACGTACGCCCGGGGAAGCTGACGCCGCCGTGTTCGTCATGCTGTGGGGCGGTGACGCGCTGGGTGGGGAATCAGGATGGAATGAGCGACGCCGTGCTGTTGACCGGGGCGACCGGCTTCCTGGGCATGGAGCTGCTCGTCCGCTACCTGGAGCGCACCGATCGTCGCGTGTACGCGCTCGTGCGCGGCGCCGACCACGAACACGTCCAGGCGCGCATGGCGCGCACGCTGCTCGACCTGTTCGGGCCCGGTCATCCCTACGACGAGCGGGTGGTCGCGCTGCGCGGAGACATCACGCGCGTCGGCCTGGGCATTCACGGCGGACTCGACTGGCTGGCGGAGCGCGTGAGCGAGATCGTGCACGCGGCGGCGTCCGTGTCGTTCGAGCTCGAGCCGCAGGCGGCGCGCACGATCAACCTCGATGGCACGCGGCGCGTGCTCGAGTTCGCGGAGCGCTGTCACGCGCGCGGCACGCTGCGGCGCATGTCCTACATCTCCACCGCGTACGTCGGCGGTGAACACGCCGGCTGCTTCAGCGAGGACGACCTGGACGTAGGCCAGAGCTTTCGCAACTCCTACGAGCAGGCGAAGTTCGAGGCGGAGTGCCTGATCGCGCGCTCGCGCGGGCAGCTGCCGATCACGACGCTGCGCCCGAGCATCATCGTGGGCGAGCGCGACAGCGGCTGGACGGCGGCGTTCAACGTGCTCTACTGGCCGCTGCGCGCGTTCGCGCGGGGCACCTACGCGGCGCTGCCGGCGCGGGGCGACGCGCCGGTTGACGTCGTGCCCGTCGACTATGTTGCCGACGCGGTGTTCGCGCTGAGCCAGTGTCCGCAGGCCGAGGGGGCGACCTTCCACCTCACCGCGGGCATGCACGTCAGCTCCGTCGGCGAGCTGGTCGAGCTGGCGACGAGCTTCTTCAAACGTCCGCTGCCGCGCCTGATCGAGCCGGCGCTGTACAGGCGTGTCGTGCACCCGCTGCTGATGCGCGCGGCCACCGACGAGCGCAGCCGCCGCGCGCTGCGGCGCAGCGAGGTGTTCTTCCCCTACTTCGCCATGCGAGTCCGATTCGACGACCGCCGCTCGCGCGTGGCGCTGCGCGAGGCGGGCATCGAAGCGGCGCCGCTGGCCAGCTACTTCGATCGCCTGATCCACTTCGCGCTCGCGGCCGAATGGGGACGCCGGCGCATCTCTCGCGCGCGCGCGAGCGGGCGCAGGATGCCGCCCTCGCCGAGCCGCGTGCCGTACGCGCCTCGCCCCGGAGCTCGCCTGGTGCTGGCGGAATGACGAGCCCGCGTCTGTCGGCGCTCGACGCGTCGTTCCTGGCGGTGGAGACGCCCACCGCGCACATGCACGTGGGCTGGGTCGGGATGTTCTCCGCCGCGGCCGACGGGCGGCTGCCGAGCTTCAAGGAGCTGCGCGATCACATCGAGCTGCGCATCGGTCGCGCGCCGCGCTACCGCCAGAAGCTCGCCTCCGTGCCGCTCAGCCTGAACGCGCCGGAGTGGATCGACGATCCGGCGTTCTCCGTCGACCGTCACGTGTACTGGGCGCCCGGCTCGCTCGAGGGTCTCGTGGACGAGGTGATGTCGATACCGCTGCGCCGCGATCGCCCGCTGTGGGAGATCTGGATCTGCGAGGACCGCCCGCACCGGCGCTTCGCGCTCGTAGGCAAGACCCATCACTGCATGGTCGACGGCCTCGCGGCGGTCGAGCTGGCCTCGCTGCTGCTCGACCCCACGCCCGAGCCCGCGGCCTACGAGCCCCAGCACTGGCGCACGGAGCGCGAGCCCGGCGGCGAGCGAGTGCTCGCGCGAGGCCTGCGCGACCTCCTCGGCCAGCAGGTGGATCTGCTGCAGCTGCCGCTGCGCCTGGCGAGCGCGCCCGGTCCGGCCGCGCGCCAGACGGCGGTCGGCGCCATGCGCGCGATCCGTGCGCTGGACCAGCTGCTGCGCCCGGCGCCCACGAGCGTGCTCAACCAACCGCTCTCCTCGCTGCGTCGTCTGGCCTGGGCCCAGTGCCCGCTCGAGGATCTGCGGACGATCAGACACGCATACGGCACGACGATCAACGACGTCATCCTCGCGGCCGTCGCCGGGGGCATCCGCGCATATCTCGTGCGTCGCGGCGAGGAGCCGCCGGCTCTCAAGGTGATGGTGCCGGTCAACGTGCGCAGCGAGGACGACGCGCTCGGCAACCACATCTCGTTCGTGTTCGCGGACCTGCCGTGCGACGATCCCGACCCGCTCGGCCGCCTCTACCAGGTCCACGCGAGCATGAGCCGCTGCAAGCGCGACGGAGAGCCGCAGGGGTCGGACCTCGTGCTGAAGGCCGCGTCGCGAACGCCGGTGACCGTGCAGCAGGCCGTGTCGCGGCTGATCGCCAGCCCGCGCGCGTTCAATCTCGTGGTGTCCAACATCCCCGGCCCGACGGTGCCGATGTACCTGCTCGGCTGCCAGCTGCAGGCCGTCTACCCGATGGTCCCGCTCGCCGACCACCACGCGGTGTCCGTGGGCATGATCACCGTCCACGACCAGGCGTGCTTCGGCGTGTACGCCGACCGCCAGGCGCTGCCGGACGTGAAGGCGCTCGCGCAGGACATCGACGACGCGATCACCGAACTGCTCGCGGGCACGTACAGGGTCACGCAGACGTCCGGATCGCTGCTCACGCGTGCCCGCGCCGCCGTGCCCGAGGATGCGCGCGTGCCGCGGGCGCAGCCGTTCGCGCGCCCAGTGCAGGAGCGAGCCGAGCGGGGGATGCCGGTGCACGCGGCGCCCGTGCAGCCGGGCGGACAGGCGCACGCGGCGCCCGTTCAGCAGGGCGCGCCGCTGCAAGCGGAGCCCGTGCAGCAGGACGGACAGGTGCACGCGGCGCCCGTGCAGCAGGGCGCGCCGGCACAGATGGTTCCCACGAGCGACCAGATCGCGAGCCGGCTGTACGACCTGGAACTGCAGCGCCTGGCGAACAACGGGAAGTCGCCGGGCTAGGACGGCGGCGGGGGCGGGCAGGACCGCCGGGCGCTCGACCGTAGTGGCGCACGGCGCGCGGCGGCGCACGTAGGATGGGCTCGGTGGCGGGGTGGATGCGCAGCGGGCTCGACGAGAGCATGCCGCGGGCAGAAGTGCGTGTGGCGCTCGCCAGCGCGGCCGCCCTGTACCTGGTCGGGGCGGCGCTGATCTCGACGTCGGTGCTGCTGCCGCACGTGGCCTCACCGGCCGGGGCGGCGGCGGTGGCGGCGGTCGCGCTCCTCACCGCGGCTTTTCTCGTGGCGCGGGTGCTGCGCGACCGAGGCGGGCTGATGCTCGCCTGGGGCGCCGAGGCGTGGGGCGTCGCGCTGATCGTCGCGCTGTGCGCGTCCACGGGCGGGCCCAGCAGCCCCTTCGCCCTCATCTACTTCTTCGCGCTCGGCCACGCCGCCGCGTTTCAGCCGCGCGAGCGCTTCCTCGCGATCTGCCTCATCGGCGTGCTCGGTTTCCTCGCGCCGCTGCTGTACACGCACGTGTCCCTGCAGTTCGGGGCGTTCGCGTGCGTGGGCGCGGTCCTCGCGCTGCTCGCCACCGGAGCCATCCACATTGCGCTCGAACGCATGCGCGAGCAGCGCTGGGGGCTCGAGTTCCTGATCGACGCGACCGCGAGCCTCGACACCTCGCTGGACCCCGATCAGACGCTGCGGCGCATCGCCGGCATGGCGCTGCCGCGGCTGGCTGAGCTGTGCGTGATCGACCGCACAGACGACACGGGCGCGGTGACCGGGGTGGTCGCAGCGGCGAGCGACGCGAGCTTGGCCGAGCGCGTCGAGGCGCTGCGCCGGGAGCATCCTCGCTCTGACGACGGCCGTGACCCCGTGGGCCAGGCGCTGGCGACACGGCGCCGATGCGTGGTCGGGCGAGACGGCGCCGGCGTCGACGGCACGCCGCGCGGCGCGGGGGATCGGGACCCCGGCGCATCGGGCGCGGTGGCGGCGATTCCGATGATCGCCCGTGGCCGCATGCTGGGGGTCATCTCCTTCCACAGGGCGCGGCGCTACGAACCGGATCAGGTGGCGCTGCTCGAGGACCTCACCGGCAGGGCGGCGCTCGCGTATGACAACGCGCGGCTGTACGCCGAGCGCGTGCACGTTGCGCAGACGCTCCGCCGCAGCCTGCTGCCTCCCGCGCTCCCGAAGATACCCGGGCTGCAGATAGAGAGCTACTTCCAGCCGATGGGAGCGGGCAGCGAGGTGGGGGGCGACTTCTATGACGTGTTCGAGGATCGCAGCAGCGTTTGGCTGGTCGTGGGCGACGTGTGCGGGAAGGGCACCGAGGCGGCGGTGCTCACCGGCTTCCTGCGCCACACCACGGCCGCCTACGCGCGCGAGGGCGCAGGCCCCACGAGCGTGCTCGCGCGGGTCAACCGCGCCATGCTCAGGCGGGACTTCGCAGGCCGCTTCGCCACCGTGATACTCGCCCGGCTGTCGTTTCGCGAGTCAGGCGCGCTGCTCACGCTCGCCGCAGCCGGACACCCGCTCGCCCTCGTGGCACGCGCGGAGGGCAAGGTGGAGGAGCTCGGCAGTCACGGCACGCTGCTCGGCGTCTTCCCCAACCCGCGCATCACCGAGACAACGACCACGCTGCACACCGGCGACGTGATGGCGCTCTTCACCGACGGCCTCACCGAGGCGCTCGCGCCGCGGCTGTTGACGGAGGAGCAGCTGCTCGAGCGGCTCAAGGGCCCGCCACCCTCGGCGCGCGCGGCGATCGACTCACTGCTCGCGCTGGTCGAGTCCAAAGACGCGGCGCGTGACGACGTCGCCATCCTCGCCGCACGCGTCGTGGCCGGGTGAGCGGCGAGCTGGCCGCGTCTGGTAATATCGCGGCCATCCCGGGACGGTGAGCGGGACGGATCCGGGCGAGAGCAGGGGGAAAGCATGGATCGCATCAGGCTTCTGGGGCTCTGTCTCGTGGTCGTCGCCGCGACCGGCGCGGTTGCGGCAGCGAACGCGTGGGCCGAAGCGCCGGAATTCGGGAGATGCCTCAAACTCACTGGCGAAAAGGCAGGTGGCCACAGGACGGTCTACCACGGCGGTTACAGCAACCGCGTATGCACGGAGGCGAGCTCGGATGCAAACGGCAAGTACGAATGGTATCCGGGAGCGGTGAAGACTCACTTCACGACCAAAATCAAGTCATACATGCACGTGGTGTTGGAAACCACCGATAGGGTGAAAGTCACCTGCACCGGCGAGACGAGCACAGGCGAATACGCGAATCCCAAACTGGAGGACGCCGTAGTCGTCACGTTGACTGGGTGTAAGTCGGAAGGGTACGCGGCCTCGTCGTCAGACGCCAAGGGAGGCCCGGCGGACACAGCTCCAGGTGAAGTCGTGATCAACGCGAACGAATGCGAACTGGGAGTCGTGGCAAGAGGTGCGACGGCGGCCGAAAACAAGCTCGGCCTGACGTGCGGGGAAGAACAAGAATTCGCATGGATCAAATGGCGCAATTACTATTACGGCGGAGAATATGAACTAGGTCTAAGGGGCTGGTGGTTCTTCACCATCAACGCCAATGCCATGCACAGTCAAAGGACGACGCTGAAGTCCGTACAGTCCGAAGGCATACAGGAAATCGACAAATTCGAAGAAGGACCGTTGGAACCCTTGGAATCCACGCTCAGCGGAGGGCTCTCGTGGGAGCAGACGGGCTTGATGCTCACCACGGTGCAGACGAATGAAGAACCGATAGAGGCGAACTCGGTCGCCTGAGAGGGACGCGCGCATCGGTGGGTACCGCGCGCGCTCGGGGTGCAGCCGATGCGGCACAACCCGGGCGCGTCGGTGCCACCGAGCGCGAGCGCGCGCCGGCGGCGAGCCTCGCGGAGGTCCGGGCCAGCTCGGGCGCCTATGCCGCCATCACGCTCTCGAGGTGCGCCGCGGCGTCCTCCAGCCGGTCGTCGCCCCAGAACAGCTCATCGTCGATCGCGATCGTGGGCACCCCGATGACACCGAGCTCGCGGGCCGAGTCGGTGGCGAGGCGAAGCGCCCGTTTGATCTCCCGGTCCTGCGTTGCGGCCTCCAGCTCACTGCCGTCGAGTCCCGCCTGCCTGCCGGTCTCCAATACGCGGTCGGGGATGCTCAGCTCCCATCCCCTCTGAAAGGCGTTGCGGAAGGCTTGCAGCGCGAACTCACGCCCACGCCCAACAGTGAACGCAAACGTGCTCGCGAGCATGCCGATCAGGTAGTTCGCCGGCCAAGGGTCGGGCCAGCGCACCGGCGGCAGCCCGTAGTCGCGGGCACGACGCTCGATCTCAGCCATGCCCGCCTGCCGGCGCCGGTAGTCGCCGAGTGCCCACGAGCTCCTCCCCGTCGCCTTGAACAGGCCCCCCAGCAAGACCGGCTTCCACTCGACCGGCTCGGGCAGAAGCGTCTCCAGCCGCTCGGCAGCCAGGTATGCGTAGGGCGATCCTATGTCGAAGTAGAAGCTGACCTGGGGCATCGGTGTTTGTATCGGTCGTTTGTTAAAATGAACGATATGTTTTATATGATAGACGATAGACGCAACGACGCGCAAGAGGTCTTGACGAGGAACCTTCGCCGGCTGAGGGTCGCGCGCCGCCTCTCCCTCTCCGAGCTCGCGCGGGCCACGGGGATGAGCAAGGCGACCCTGTCGGGGATCGAGAACGGGCGTGCGAACCCCACGCTCGAGACGCTCGCGACCCTCGCCGTAGCGCTGCGAGTCTCACTGGCCGAGCTGCTCGAAGAAGCCCCGCTCGCGGAGGTGCGGGTCGTGCGCGCGGCCCAAGCCAGGCTGGAGCAGCGCAACGGCATCCCCCGAAGGCTGCTCGACGCGAGCGTGCTCAGCGGAAGCGTGGAGATCCTGGAGATTGCCTTGCGTGCTCGCCAGAGGCACGAGACCGACGCGAGAGCGGACGGCTCGCGGGTGAGCGTGTACGTACTGCAGGGCAAGCTGATCGCCGGTCCCGCCGAGCGAAGCACCGAGCTCGGTCCCGGCGACTATGCGTCCTTCCCGGCCGATGTACCACACGGCTTCGAGGCGGGCCCCGATGCGGCCCGTGCCCTGTTTCTCGCCTACACGCCGAGCTGAGATGCCCGCGCGGATCTCGGGTGCTCCGCTCACATCCAGCGCCGTACGCTCGCGCAGTAGCCGGTGTAGGACTCCCCGAAGCGCTCGGCCAGGTAGCGAGCGCTCCTCGCGCGCGCTTTCGCTGCCGCTCATGGCGTCCGAGATGCCGGCTCGCGTGCCCTACGTGGACCTGCGAACGGCGTTCCCTTGGTGCGCCCAGGCGCGCGCGACGAGCGGACGCAGCGGGTGCGGAGCCCACCAGTTGGCGCGGCCCAGCAGCGCCATCAGCGCAGGGACGAGCAGGGCGCGGACGACCGTCGAGTCGATCATCACCGCCAACGCGACGCCGGCGCCGAACTCCTTCAGCGAGGCGACGCTCGATGCGGCCAGCGATCCCACGGCGGCGCAGAACAGCAGCGCCGCGGCGCTGACCACGCGCCCGCTGCGCTCGAGGCCCGTGGCGACCGCCACCTCATCAGAGCTGCCAGCGTCGTGCGCCTCCTTGATGCGGGCGAGCAGGAACACTCCGTAGTCGGTCGACAGCCCGAACGCGATGATGAACAGGATGATCATGTTCGTCTGCTCGAGCGAGCCGGTCGCGGTGTAGCCGAGCAGACCCTGAAGCCGGCCGTCCTGGAAGATGAACACCAGGATCCCGAACGCTGCGCTCAAGCTCAGCAGGTTCATGAGCAGCGACTTGATCGCCAGCACGACCGACCCCGTCATCGTGAACAGCACGAGCAGCGTCGTCACCGCCAGGATCGCGAGCGCGAGCGCGATGTGCGAGCGCAGGCTCACGTGCTCGTCGTACTGGCCTGCAGCCACGCCCGTGGCGGCCACCGGGACTGGAGCGTGCAGCGCGTACATCTGAGCGATCAGGCGCTGCGACGCCGCGCTCAGGGGTGGCTGCGCGGCGACAACTTCGATGCTCCACGCGCCCGCCGTGAGCCGCCTCGGCGGTTCCACGAACGCGACGTCTCGAAGATCCATGAGCCGCGAGCGGTAACGGTCCAGCGCCGAACGAGCTCGTTCCGGGGCGTGCGCGAACGCCACCACCGGGTCCGCCGGGTCGGCGGCGAACTGGCCCGCGATCGCCGCTTCGACGACGCGGGGACCCGACCCGGGAGCCAGCGCGCGCGAGTCCGTGGAGCCCAGGCGCAGGTGCAGCGCCGGCAGCCCCACGAGCAGGAGGCCGGCCGAGCAGGCGGCGGCGACGCGGCCGGGGCGGCGCATGACGGAGCTCGCGAGCCGATACCAGCGGCCCCCGGCCACGGGACCCTGAGCCCTCACGCGCGCTCGGTGAAGACGTGCCGTCGAGAGAGCGTTGATGCGGGGACCGAGCAGCGCCAGCATCGCGCAGAGGGGGATCAGCGCCGCCGTGGCTGCGAAGACCGTCACCAGGGCGGCCGCGATGCCCATCGAAGACAGCATCGGCTGGGGAAACACCAGCAGGGAAAGCAGCGCTACGGACACCGTCAGCGCAGAGAACGCGACCGTACGCCCGGCCGTGTCGAGGGTCCGCTGGAGGGCCTCGCAGCCGTGCCCACGGAGGGCAGCCTCCTCGCGGTAGCGGTACACCACGAACAGCGAATAGTCGATCGCGAGCCCCAGGCCGAGGCCCGTGACGAGGTTGAGCGAATAGACCGACAGGGAGGTCACCTGCGCCAGCGCGCGCATGATCAGCAGGCTCCCGGCGACGGCGACCGCGCCGACCATCAGCGGCAGGGCCGCGGCGAGGACGCCGCGAAAGGCGATGAGGCTCAGGAGCAGGAGGATCGAGAACGCGATCAGCTCGATCCGCGGCAGCTGTGAGGAGATCGTGGCTTCGAGCTGGCTGAACGTGAGCTGGTTGCCGCCCACCACCACGCCGCGCACGCCGCGAAGATCCCGCTCGATCTGTCGCGCGGCGGCCGTCGCCGCGGTTTCCGGCGCGCGCGCACCGAAGAAGCCCAACACGAGCGTCGCCCGGCCGTCGCGCGAGAGCAGCAGCGCGGGGCGTCGAGCGTCGAGGACGCTGGTCACCCGCGCGATCGCCCGCTGCGAGCCCACATCGTGCGCCACTCGCGCCACGAGCGCGCGTCCGCCTCGCGTGAGCACCGGTCCGGAGGTCCGCACGAGCACGACAACCCCGGGCTGCACGGAGACGCCGGTGGCGGCGACGAGCTGCTTTCCGGCGATCACGCTCGGAGCGTTCGGGTCGGAGGACCCGCCGCTGCTCAGGGAGCCCACGACGCCGGCGCCCACCGCGCCGGCCGCCACGGTGAGGGCCGCCGTGATCGCCAGCGTGAGCCGGGCGCGTCGATGTATCAGTTCAGCGAAGCTGCGCACTTGCGTGGTGGCGCCCGACCGGTCTGTGCTCGCGGTCGGTAGGACACCCCCGACACGATCCCGACACATGCGCCCGAAGACGGGCGCATCGTGCGAATGAGGGTAGCGAGCACGCCCCGAGGGCACGCCGGTTCCGCAGCGGGGCTCCTCCGAGGAGGCGATGCTCGGGCGCGGCTCACGCCCCGAGCTCAGCGGCTCCCTTTCCTGCAGAGGCTCTCGAGCCCCCGGCCACGCCGGTGAACCAGCATCGCAGGACAAGGAGATCATCATCGGCGTACCCGCGAAAGCGCGGCGCGAGCTCGAGGCGACGGAGCTCCTCGATGGAACCCTGCGCGCGCTCCTCGGACACGAGGTCGAACCCCGCCTGTTCGATGATGCGCCGGTAATCGGACGCGCGCAGGCGGTTCTGCCACTGCAGGCGATTGTTGAACACGCGCCACATCCGGTCGGAGTAGCGCATGTAGTTGAACTCACTGATGGCGGCGTCGAAATGAGCGTAGTGGTCGGACATGTCCACGAACTGGTCCATGACGGCACCGGGCGCGGCGAGCCGGCGGAACTCGGAGGTGATCTGAGCAAGCACGCGCGGGGCGATGTGCTCCAGCGTGTTGTTCGACACGAACAGGTCAATCGAGCCGGCGGGAAGCCCCGAGCTCCGAACGTCGCCTATGCGCACATCCACGCCGAGCGGGCCGAGGAGGGCGCGCGGATCGCGGGCCTGCCCCGTGCGCGCGGCGCGGATCAGCGCGTCCACCCGCTCGGGTCTCAGCTTGCGCCCCAGGCCTGTCAGCCCACCCGACTGCAACGCCGACGCGTAGAGCTCGAGCACCCTGCGGGTGCGCGGCACGTCGAGCAGGGAGGTGACGTCGATCGTGATGACTCGCTCCGCACCGGCGAGCGCCAACCCGACGGGCACGATCGGGAACCATCCCGTGCCGAGCTCGAGCACCGAGGCGGGCACGGCATCGCTTCCACGACAGGCGCAGTAGCTGCGAAGGTGGTGCTCGCACTGCGCCACCTTGGCCGCGAACCCTTCCTGGGTGAGCACGACGCTGCCGGTCAGGTGCTTCTGCAGCAGGCAGTTGGCGCGCTCACGTCCGGGGAACGGCGCGATCGCCCCCTGAACCATCGCCTTCAAAACCCATGGCGGCACGGCGGGCCATATCGTGCTCTGAAAACAGACGCGGGTCAAGCGCTCCGTTCAAGCACGTTGCTCCCGCAGACTCGCGCACCGCCCAGCAGCCAGACCAGCGCGAGGCTCCTGGCGTATAGATCGGGTGGTGCGCGCTCGTCGGCGCGGCTTCCGAGCGCGGCGATCAGCAGCGGCCGGCTCGGGCTGTCGTGCAGGTGGTAGCTGAGCGCTGCCGCCAGCTCCTGGCTGCCCAGGTCGATCGCGTAGATTCGTCGTGCGCGCCAAGAAGCTGGCTGGTCTGCGGGCCAGTGATGCCCCACCCCGGGCTATCGGGAGCCAAAGGAAGCGGCCAGGTAGGCCGGGCTGGGCTCTTGATGCGGTCGTCGGAGTCCTGTCCGAGCGAGCAGAGCCGATGCGGGTCATGCAGGTCCATGCGGCGATCGAGGCATCGCTCAGCGAGCAGGTGTCCGAGAACTCGATCAGCTGGGCGCTTGCCTCCTATGCTGCGGGTCCGTCGCCACTGCTCGTTCGGGTGGCGAGAGGGGGCGGTACGCCTTGGCCAACGCGGTGTAGCTCGTCTCGCGCGATCCCGCCATACGACGATGTGCGTGGGACCACACGGCCCCACGCACACTTTTACTCCCGCTCACTACAAGCAGCTACGGATGCATCTTCTTTGCACACGCCCAAGGCGATGGTAGCTCGTCAATAAGGGTAAGGCGATGGTAGTTCGTCAACCCAGTCGAACTCGTCCACCTCATACGGCAATGCTTCTTCGTTCCTACAAGTCAGCACGTTTTTGCCTTCTGCTTTGGCATCCTGCTCGTTGCATGGGTTGATCTCGACATATGATGAGAACTCGTTCCTAAACCGCCCCGTCAGGATAGCCCTGCTGAACGGCACCCATTCTTTGATTTCTTCGTCGTAATACGCGATAAAGAGACTCTGTTCACCTATTGTCGGTTCAAATGTCAGCGTGAAGTACCTTGCCATCTTGCTGACTGGGGTGAATACACCGCTGACGGCCCCACCAATCGCGAGTGGGGGCTCCCCTTTACAGTGAAACGCGGCCAGGTATGGGAACCATTCTGGATCCGAGCTTTCGAACTCGTTCCAGACTTCATCTTCCTTAGGTTCTTCCGAATCCGGACCCTCTGTTCCGTGGTCCATCAGGTAGGTGTCGAGAACAAATGTTACTATCGTTCCGCCGCTCTTCTTGTTCGGCACACCTACGTTCCAGCACGGTTTCCCAGCGAGGAGGCACTTTTCGAACGCGATGTGCTCTACGTTCCTCTGCCAGCCGAGTAGTTCACCTATGCTCGTGCTCTTCTTGCATACGACTGCCACCACGAGTTTTTCGGGCGTTATGAAAACGAGCTTTACCATCCCACTCGCGTCCATGAAAGGTTTGTCTTCTGCTTTGACGGCTTTCCATTCGTACTTGCCTTCAGGCCCCAGGTAAGGTTCAATTTTTTTTGTTTCCGGATTTTCCTCTGTAGGATTTTCCACTTTCCCGTCGAGGGGTCCTGGTTCTGGTGCCAGTATCTCGCAGTCCTTGGTGAGGTATTTGCCAATGGATATTGTCTGAGTCTTGGGCTTTCCCCTGAGCTTATACATGAGTAGCGACGTTGGCGCCTTCACGCACTCACCGTATTCACCGGCGTATGCTGAGGACGCTGCCAGCGCACTGAACGCGAACGCCGCCACGAGGCACAGCCCCGCAATCCTGATGCGTTTCATCGTCATGCTCCTATCCCCTAGCGGGATGGTTTTTTTATTACTCCATCCCGAACATCTCCTCCCCGACGGTCCGGGATGCTCGACTCCATTACACCGACAGAATGCACGAAAAGCTCGGTATTTGCGAGCCTCTACGAGCGGAAAAGGTCGCAAATAGCGGGAAATATGGGAAGGTGGAGTCTGTACGGCCGCGCGCCCCCC